>CAZDAY010000428.1:0-1012 GCA_964503435.1 uncultured Treponema sp. | reverse complement strand
TTATAGGGCTGACACAGAAGTGACAAAACTTCAGTAAAAAGCAGCCTTTTTTTCATGATTTTTTCGTTGCAAATAATCGGCTGTCGATTCAGAAAGATTTTCATCAAGTTTTCCGCCTGAAATTCTTTTTAGAAAAACAATGACTTCCGATGCAATGAACGGATAAAAATCAACTATCAGATAATGATTCGGCTTCCGAAAATCCACGTACTCATCAAAAATAAAAAATACCCGAACAAAAACGACATTATAAAATATCTTGCAGAAATTGGACTTCCAAAATATAGCGTTATGACAATCACTCGTGACTTAGAATTTCTAAAATACACACTGAACGCTCCTATTGAATACGATTTTACGAAGAAAGGTTATTTTTACGCAGAAAACTATGAACCGGATTTTCAAAATCATCTTTCGGAAAAAGAACTTCGCACGCTCCTTTCTGCAAAAGTTCTGCTTTCCAATTATAAAAACACGCCGGTTTACAGTGAGGCAATATAACTCATCAACTTGCTGACTTCTGCTTCAATAAGCGGAAAAGACGTTTTTCTTTTAAAACGAATTGCAGTTGCTCCAACAGAAGAAGTTTTCATCGATGAAAAACTTTGGGAAACGATTCAAATTTCGCTTTCAAAAAATCAGATTATTAAGTTTGACTACGTTGATCACTGGAAAAAAAACGAAAACCGAAAGATTCGACCTTACTAGCTTGTTTTGGAAAACAATGTTTGCTATTTATTCGGATTTGATGAAATGCGAAATGCCGACAGAATTTTCTCTCTTTCACGGATAAAAAATGCTGAAATTATAGAAGAAACTTTTACACTTCCAGAGGATTTTGAATTTGATTCAATTCAAGCACTAAAAATAAAAGCTTGGGTTTTATCCGCCGGTTGCAATGCACGCCCTTTTGAGCCTCAATGGCTCGCAGATGAATGGAAACGCAACGCCCAAGAAATGTCTAAAATGGCAGAAAAATAAAAATTTTCATAAAAAAATGTTAATTTTATAT
>CAZDAY010000427.1:0-1012 GCA_964503435.1 uncultured Treponema sp. | reverse complement strand
ATTTTGAACAGTATTCAGATTTTTATGTTCAGATTTTTTGTTGCGTTGAATTGTGTTTAAAATTCAAGTTTTTATACTTATTGTTAAAATTTAAAATATCCGCTAGATTTTATGCATTATGAATATGGAAGTTTTTGTTCTTGGATGTGGGGGAATGATGCCTTTGCCTTACCGTCATTTAACTTCTGTTCTTTTGCGCCGTGAAGGTGATTTGTTTTTATTTGATGGTGGTGAAGGAACTCAAGTTTCGCTTAGAAGGCTTAATCTTAAATGGAAAAAAATAAATGCAATTTTTATTTCACATACGCATGCAGATCATGTTACAGGTTTGCCAGGAATTTTAATGCTTTCTTCTCAAGTTGACAGAAAAGAACCTCTTTATATTTTTGGGCCGCCGAAAATTGCTGAATATATAGAAACAAGTCGCAAAGTTTTAGATATGTATATAAATTATCCAATAATTGTAAAAGAAATTGAAGCGCCTTGTATTGTTTATAAGGGTGATGATTTTGTTGTAAGGGCATTTCCTCTTGAACACACAAAAACTTGCGTTGGGTATACACTTGAAGAAAAAAATCGTCCGGGAATTTTTGATCCAGAAGAAGCAAAAAAATTAAAAGTTCCTCAAGGTCCGCTTTGGGGCAAGCTTCAAAAAGGCGAAAGTGTTTTAAATACTGATGGAATTGAAGTAAAAAGTGAACAGGTTGTTGGAAAGGAAAGGCACGGAAGAAAATTCAGTTTTGTTACAGATACATTATATTTACCTTCCATTGCAAAAGAAGTTTATAAAAGTGATCTTTTAATTTGCGAAGGAATGTTTAGTGAAGATTGTGCAGATCAGGCAAAAGAAAAAAAACACATGACTGCAAGGCAAAGCGCAACAATCGCCCGCGATGCACAGGCAAAACGAATGGCAATGATTCATTATAGTCCTCGTTATAATGATTCTAATCTGGAAGATTTGTTAAAAGAACCGAAACAACATTAGCCTAATGCAGAACTTACCAAAGAC
>CAZDAY010000426.1:0-1015 GCA_964503435.1 uncultured Treponema sp. | reverse complement strand
GAAAAAATGACTGAATTAAAATATAAAAGAAATTTTTGTATTACAGCACACATTGATCACGGAAAATCAACTCTTGCAGACCGCTTGATTCAAAAGGCAAAAATCATTGAAGAGCGCCAGATGAAAAATCAAATTTTGGATAACATGGATATTGAGCGTGAGCGTGGAATTACCATTAAAAGTCAGGCTGTTACAATTCCTTACAAGGCAAAAGACGGGCATGATTACGAATTAAATTTTGTTGATACGCCGGGGCACGTTGACTTTAGTTATGAAGTTTCAAGGGCGATTGCTTCTTGCGAAGGGGCCTTGCTTCTGATTGATGCGACTCAAGGTGTGGAAAGTCAAACTGTCAGCAATATGTACATGGCTTTGGAGCACAATTTAAGCATTGTTCCGGTGATTAACAAAATTGATCTTCCTAGTGCCGACATTCCAAGTGTAAAACAGCAAATTGAGCACGACTTAGGTTTGGATTCAAATGATGTTCAGCTGGTAAGTGCAAAAACTGGCGAAGGAATTGATAATCTTCTGGAAGCGATTGTTACTAAGTTTCCTGCTCCGACTGGCGACGCAAATGCTCCTCTCCAGGCTCTTATTTTTGACTGCCATTACGATGAATACAGAGGCGTTATTGTTCATATCCGTGTAAAAGAAGGTCGTGTAAAAGAAGGTGATGTAATTCGTCTTATGAGCAGCAACACTGAATACAAGGTTGAGCAAGTTGGTATTTTTAAAATTCAGTACGAAAGAGTTGGAACGCTTGAAGCTGGCGATGTTGGTTATATAATTGCTGGTATAAAAACTGTAAGTGATGTTCGGGTTGGAGACACAATCACGACGCTTGCAAATCCTGCAACAGAAGCGCTCGAAGGTTTTAAAGAAGTTAAGCCTGTTGTTTTTAGTTCGATTTATCCGATTGATTCAAATGATTATGAAGAATTAAAAGATTCCATGGAAAAGTTAAAGTTGAATGACGCATCTTTGGTTTACGAAAAAGACAATTCTCTTGCAT
>CAZDAY010000425.1:0-1015 GCA_964503435.1 uncultured Treponema sp. | reverse complement strand
GTTTTGGCACTTTACACGGGATTTTTTGTTACAAAATTTCTTCTTCCAAAGTTTTATAAATTTTTGCCAAGCGACCGCGGTAGAGATTTTACTTTAACCAAAGAAGCGTCAAAAGGTAAACCAACTGGTTCGGGCGTTGTCTGGATTAGTTTTTTTGTAATTTTGGCATTTATTTTTTGTCCGCTTAATTTTCTTGAGGGAAGCATTTTATTTTTAACCTGGCTTATGATGCTCACTGGTTTTTTAGACGACAGAAGTGAAAAAGGCTGGGGAGAATACATTAAGGCACTTTTAGATTTTATTATTTGTCTTGCGGCAAGTTTTCTTTTAGCACATTTTATGAAAAACGAATTTGCTGATTCAAGACTTTACTTTTGGTTTCCGTTTACTTCAAAACTTGTTCACATTCCAACATGGCTTTACATTATAATTGGAACAGTTTTGCTTTGGACGAGCATTAACACAACAAATTGTACTGATGGAGTTGACGGTTTGAGTTCTTCGTTAGTTTTACTTGCACTTTTTACGATGGGACTTATTTTTTACATAGTTGTTGGGCACATGGATATTGCAGATTATCTTTTGGTTCCTAGTTTGAAACGTGGCTCTGTGTGGGCTTTAATGACTTTTTCTTTGGCTGGCGTTCTTATGGGATATTTGTGGCATAACGCTTATCCAAGTTCGGTTTTAATGGGCGACGCTGGCTCAAGGGCTTTAGGTTTTTACACCGGCGTTTGCATTCTTGTGATTGGCAATCCACTAATGTTTTTGGCAACATCTTCAATAATTTTTGTAAACGGCGGAATGGGACTTTTAAAAGTTGCGCTGAAAAGATTTTTGCACATAAGTATTTTTGAAAACATAAGATTTCCTTTGCATGATCACATGCGAAAAAATAAAGGCTGGTCACCGACTCAAGTTTTAATAAAATTTGTAATCATTCAGTTTTTGATTACAGTTGCAATGCTGGCGATTTTCTTTAAGATTCGCTGATGTCATTCCGAACTGCTTACTG
>CAZDAY010000424.1:0-1017 GCA_964503435.1 uncultured Treponema sp. | reverse complement strand
GGTAAAATTTTGTGTCCTTTTTTTAAATCTTTTAAGTAATGCAAAGAACGATTTGTTCTGCCGTAATTTTCTGATTCACTTTTTGAAAGTTTTTTTACGCCGCTTCCCAAACAGGCAAAAATTTTTTCTTCGCTAAAAGATTCTTTTAATTGATTTAAAATTTCTTGAAAACAAGCATCGCTTATTCCGCAATTAAAATTTTTCTTTCCATTAGATTTTGCATTTTCATCATTCTTAAATCGATTCATAAGTGCCTGAGTTTGATGTACGCAGTGAACCATAAAAGCAAATTCCTGAATTTCCAAAGCCACTGGATCGTCCAAACCGTCATCTTTTTTACTTAAAGTAATATGCTTTTCTATTATAGTTGCACCCATTGCAGTTGAAAGAACTGGTACAAGAATTGGATTTAATGAATGATCAGAAATCCCCGTTGGCAGCCCGAAAATTTGCCTTAAAGTTTTTACGCATTTTACATTATATTCTTCTTCTGGCGTTGGATAAAAAGTTGAACAATGCAAAAGTGTTAAAGGTGCGTCTTGATTTTTGCTGTTAGAGAAATTTTCTGCTGATTTTTTTTGCGAAGTTTGAGTTTTTAAATTTTCGTTTGATTTTCCGTGTAAACTTTCAATTTCAAAATTTTCTGGCGCACTTTTATTCGAAACTGTTAAAATTTCAATCGCTTTTTCAATATCACCTAATTTTGAAACTCCGCTGGATAAGATTATAGGAATTTTTTTGTAATATTCTGAAATTTTTTTTAACAAAGGAATATGATTTACTTCTGGACTTGCAATTTTTAAAGCGTCAGGCTTTATTTCGCATAATTCTTTTAGCGATTTTAAACCAAATGGTGAACAAATAAATTTCATTCCAAGCGAATGTGTATATTCAAGACATTTTTGAAAAAATTCCGGACTTACTTCTAAATTTTTAAAACGATTATAAAGAGGAATTTTTCCGCCCGGCAAGTTTACAAATCCTGTTTCTGGATGGAGAATTACATCTGCATAAACC
>CAZDAY010000423.1:0-1020 GCA_964503435.1 uncultured Treponema sp. | reverse complement strand
GAATTATATTTTCACAGAAAATTTAATATTCAAACTTTTAATTCTCTAAGTACCAGAATAAAAATTCTGTCCGATTTAAATATTTTGGAAAAACGTTTACCGCAAGACGGACGCATTCAAATCAGCATAAATAAAACAAATATTGATTTGCGAGTTTCCATTGTTCCTGCATCAAAGGGAGAATCCATTGTTCTTAGAATTTTGCAGAAAAATAAAAAACTAATAAAACTGGACAATTTGGGATTTTCTCAGAATCAATTAAAAATTCTAAAAAATCTTATAAGTTTACCAAACGGATTGATTTTAATTTCTGGTCCAACTGGCAGCGGAAAAACAACAACGCTGAATTCTATTCTTAACACACTCGCTGATGGGAAAACAAAAATTATCAGTATTGAAGATCCAGTTGAGTATTCAATCAAAAATGTAAACCAAATACAAATCAACGAAGACATTGGACTTAACTTTGAAACGATTTTAAAAAGAATTTTACGTCAGGATCCAAACATTATTATGCTCGGAGAAATAAGAGATAAAATTACAGCAGAATTGTGCATTCGGGCAGCACTAACAGGACACTTAGTTTTTTCAACAGTTCACACAAATGACGCAGTTAGCATTATAAACCGATTGCTGAATTTTAATATTGAACCTTTTATGATTGCTACAGTTTTAAAAGGAATTATTTCACAGCGACTTGTAAAAAGTAAAAATTCAAAATCAACACGCACAATTATTTCAGAAAGTTTTTACATTGATAAAAAAATTCAATCACTTATTTTGGAAAATTGTCAGGAAGAAAAAATCATTGAATATTTGAAGAAAAAAAATTTTGAATTTATAAGTGATGATGCAAAAAATAAAATTGAAAATGAAATTTGCTCATATTCAGACGTTATAAAGGAAATAAAACTGGAGGACTAAAATTTACAAATTCCTAATCATTTATTTAGATAAAAACAAATTAAAAAAAGAAGTTTTATATTTTTTTGATGAAAAACAAATTGCTGATTATTGTAA
>CAZDAY010000422.1:0-1027 GCA_964503435.1 uncultured Treponema sp. | reverse complement strand
TGCTCACACTTTTTTACAACGAAGAAACAAATCCGCCACCGTCCTTTGTAAATGCCAGCGAAACTTCAAGCGCAACCAGAAAAGCGGTTTCTTATCCGTTTAATCAAATCAGCAAAATTTGTGTGGATTCCCAAAAAAAACTTTATGTAGTAGAAAAATTGCCTTCTGAACGCCAGGAATTTGATCAGGATAAAAAAGTTTCTCTAAGTAATATTGTGCTTCGTTTTGATGAAAATTCAAATTTTGTGGATTATTTAGGTCAGGAAGGTTCAAGAGGAACTCCTTTTCCGTATATCAAAAATATTTATGCAAATAATAAAGGTGAACTTATTGTGGTTTGCATAGTTGGAAGCGGTTATGAAGTATTTTTGTTTTCAGAAGAAGGATATTTAAAGTATAAAATTCCAATCGAAAAAAGAAATGTTCCAAATCCAGTTCAAGATAATCGCCTGGAAAGTTTTTATTCTGTTGATGCAATTATTCCAGATAACAATTTTCATCGGCTTTATTTAAAAGTTGATTATTTTACAAATTATGTAGATGAATCGAGCAGAGTTCAGTCTGGAATTGATTATGTTGCTTCGTATATTTATCCGCTGGATGCAGAAACAGGAATATATTCAGAGCCGCTTTTAATTCCTCCTTATCAAGAAGAACTTGCAGAAGGACTTTCAAAAACAGAATATAGTATTCCTTACGATTTTATTGGCGTTACAGATAATAACTGGCTTTTCTTTATGCTAAGTTCAGAAGACGGATTAAATATTCAAATGGTTCAAGGTGATGGTTCAAGAATTTTAAACAGAAAACTTGAATTAAATCATGCAGAAAGTCTTTTTTCCACATTTAATCTTGATAATTCAGGAATTATTTCAATGTTAACTGTAAAAAAAGATAAGGCTGATGTAAGTTGGTGGCGAACAGACACATTAATTCAGGCGGTAATAAAAAATTAGTAAAGTGAGAGTTAGTTTTTTGTCGTGCCTAAGCGCTGCTTAGCAAAGTCAGCGACACTTTTTTAATTAAA
>CAZDAY010000421.1:752-1034 GCA_964503435.1 uncultured Treponema sp. | reverse complement strand
AACATACCCTGAATCGTGTTCAGGGTGACAAATTTTTAATTTTAAGTTTTATTTTTTTGATTCAGAAATTTTTTGCACAACTTCATCAACAGAAAGATTTGTAAACTGCTCACGGGTTTTCAAATTTTTCAGCGTAAGTTTATTTTGGCAGGCATCATCATTTGAAATCAAAATTCCCCAAGGAACGCATTTTTTGTCAGTAAGTGCATATTGCTTTGCCATTTTTACTGCGTCCGGAAAAACTTCAACATTCAGACCTTTATTTCTCAGTTCACTTGCAAT
>CAZDAY010000421.1:0-742 GCA_964503435.1 uncultured Treponema sp. | reverse complement strand
TTTCAACATCAAGATAAGAACCCT
This sequence comes from uncultured Treponema sp., assembly GCA_964503435.1. Classification (GTDB taxonomy): domain Bacteria; phylum Spirochaetota; class Spirochaetia; order Treponematales; family Treponemataceae; genus Treponema_D. Next base: position 718 of record CAZDAY010000421.1, on the reverse strand, counting down.
TTGTATTTATAAGTCCAAGTTCATTAAGTCCTGCAATAAGTCTGTCTAAACCAATACTTGCCCCAACCCCGGGAACTCTGTCTTTCATATAAAGTCCGGCAAGATTATCGTATCGTCCGCCAGAACAAACTGACCCGATTTTTGGCAAATCGTCTAAAAAAGTTTCGTAAACAACGCCTGTGTAATAATCAAGCCCGCGAGTAATGCTCGGATCTAAAACATAAGTCGATTCAATGCCACTTGACTGCATCATTTCGTAAATATCTTGCATTCGCTTAACGTCTTCGTCAAAACCGCCGGCCGCTTCTTCCAAATGATTTAAAGTTTCTTCCCAATTTGATTTTGGCTGAATATAATCAATTATTTTTTTTGCTGATTCTTGATTCTGGATAAGTTCAGTCAGTTCTTTTTCAACTTCTTCTGCTCCAACCTTAGAAATTTTATCAACAATACGAAGAATTTCTTCTGATTTTTCCTGAATTCCAATTTTTGCAAGAAAGCGATTAAAAATTCCGCGATGATTTACATGAATTGTGATTTTTTTTACGCCAATGGTTTCAAAAGCGGCTTTCATAAGCGCCAAAATTTCAAAATCTGAACTTGCGCTGTCTGAACCAACAATATCAAAATCGCACTGAACAAATTCTCTATAACGGCCAGCCTGAGGTTTTTCGCCCCGCCAGACCTTTGCAATATGATAGCGCTTAAACGGAAAATA
>CAZDAY010000420.1:0-1053 GCA_964503435.1 uncultured Treponema sp. | reverse complement strand
CTTTTATTCTTATAGATTATCGGAAAGTGATTTTTTTACTTTATGAATTTTTTTTTGGATTTTTCAGAAATTTATTCTTGACATAAAATCCAGTTTGATATATTCTCAATTCATTGATTATATGGTGCCTGTAGTTCAGGGGTAGAATTCCAGATTGTGGATCTGGCTGTCGTGGGTTCGAAACCCACTAGGCACCCTTGTTTAACAAAATAATCATTATTACACAGTCAATGCGTTCGTAGCTCAACTGGATAGAGCAACGGACTTCGAATCCGTATGTTGCACGTTCGATTCGTGTCGGACGCAATAATAAATTTTTAGGGCGATTAGCTCAGCTGGTAGAGCAACAGACTCTTAATCTGTGGGTCGGGAGTTCGATCCTCCCATCGCTCAAAACAAGTGGCTGTATAAAAATTCCGTCACTGTTCATTATGCGAGAGTGGTGAAATTGGCAGACACGCTAGACTTAGGATCTAGTGCCTTTGGCGTGAGGGTTCAAGTCCCTCCTTTCGCAAAACTTAATTTCTTGTAATACAAAGAATTAGAGTATTCAAAATTTTTTGTGATAGCAGATTGATAGCAAATCTCTGTTTTACTTTTCTGTTTTTTTGATGAAAATTAAAAGACATTAGACAGCCTTTCTTCGTATATAAGTTCCAAAACGACAAATCATTATTATCAATTTAGAAATAAAACAATTAAAACTTTCCAGTATTTTTATGTAATGTAGAATTTATTGACTATTAAGCAGCAAAATTCTGTGAACTAACAGTTTATTAGTTGATTAAACGATTAGTACTATTCAACAAGTGTTTCATAAATTTATCAAAACACTCAGCATCCGGAACTAGTGTTAGTGAGCAAAGTCGAACTATGGTTAGTGAGCAAAGTAAAAATACTTTTAGCAACGACAACTTTGAATTCTTACAGAAAATTAAAAACTAAAAAATTTGTAAAAAAAATTTAACTTTTTTTGATAAGTTATTGACATTTTTTTTTATTAAATATATATTATATTCACTTTACGAATTGGACGGTTAGCTCAGCTGGGAG
>CAZDAY010000419.1:0-1053 GCA_964503435.1 uncultured Treponema sp. | reverse complement strand
TGATTATTTTTTGGGAAATCCAAGCCTAAATGTTCATAGGCCCGCAAAGTTACAATTCTGCCACGCGGAGTTCTCTGAAGTAAACCACATTGAATTAAATAAGGTTCGTAATAATCTTCAAGCGTATCCACACTTTCGCCAATGCTGATTGCCAAAGTTTCTGCTCCAACTGGCCCGCCGCCAAAATTATTTATAATCGACAGCAAAACTTCTCTGTCGTAATGTTCCAAACCAAAACTGTCAATTCCAAGTTTTTCCAGTCCGTTTTTTACAATTTCAACAGTGATTTTTGAACTATTTTCCACTTGAGCAAAATCTCTCATTCTGCGGACAAGACGATTTGTAACACGTGGCGTTCCTCTTGAACACTTTGCTAAAAAAAGAGCAGCATCGTCATCAATTTTTACATTTAAAATTTTTGCCGAACGCTTTATAATCAAACTCAATTCTTCTGGCGTATAAAATTGTAATCTTTGAATAATGCCAAATCTGGTTTGAAGCGGTTTACTCACCATTCCGGCTTTTGTAGTTGCACCAACCAAAGTAAAGTGTGGAATAGGAATTCTAACAGTACGAGCAGCCGCACCTTGCCCAATAACCCAGTCAAGTTCAAAATCTTCCATGGCAATGTAAAGCATTTCTTCGATTGTAGGTTTTAAGCGATGGATTTCATCAATAAAAAAAACAGTTCTCGGCGTAATTGTTGAAAGAATGCCAGCCAAATCCTTAGGTTTATCTAAAGCAGGTGCACTTGTGACTTTAAAATCAACACCAAGTTCGTTTGCAGTAATTTGGGCAAGAGTCGTTTTTCCAAGCCCAGGCGGACCGATTAAAAACAAATGATCCAAAGCTTCATTTCGCTCTTTTGCAGCATTTATAAAAACACTCAGATTTTCTTTAATTGATTTTTGCCCCAGAAACTCGTTAAGTAAAACAGGACGCAAGTTTCCATCAGAATTGTCCTCGTCGCTAATAAAATCAGCACGCACAATTTTTGAATCAAAATTATTTACCGAACGCTCGTTAGCAGAAAATTCTCTGCCAGCAGAAGAT
>CAZDAY010000418.1:0-1068 GCA_964503435.1 uncultured Treponema sp. | reverse complement strand
TTTCTTAGTTTAGTTTTAATTTTTTTTACATCAAAAATATTTTCTCAAAATTTAAATAATTATTATCTGAATGGATTTTTAAATTACAAAAATCTTCTTGAAACAGAAACTCAAAATTTACTTTTAGAAGATGCGATAAATTCTTATTGCAGCGAACTTCCGTTAAGTCAGGCAATTTCTCAAATTTTTCTTGTGAACGTTGAAGGAAATGAAATTTATTATCCAGTAGAAAAATCTTCAAAAATAAAATTTTGCGCTGATGAAAATGATGGAAAAAAATTTCTGGTTCCCGGCGGCGTTTTGCTTTTTTCGTTTAACATTGGAAAAGATGCAATTCAACTGATGAATTATCTTGATTCAATAAAATCTTACTGCGAAAAAAATAATATTTTGCCGCCATACATTTCAACTGATCAGGAAGGCGGAATTGTAAACAGACTTTATCCAATTACAAGTTACTTGCCTTCAAATCAAAAAGTTGCAGAAAAATTATCGGTGCAAAAAGCGGCGACACTTTACGAATTGCAGGCGAAACAAATGGCACTTTTGGGTTTTAATATGAATCTTGCGCCAGTTTGCGAAAGTCTTTTGCCTTCAAATGAAAAATTTTTGCAAACGCGTTCATACGGAAATGTTCCAAAAACAATTTTATATTCAATGCAGGCAATCACTTCTTATGAAAAAAATAATATTGCAACAGTTTTAAAACATTTTCCCGGAAATTCAAATTCTGATCCGCACAGTTCTCTGCCAAAAATTTCTGCGAGCAGAGAATATGCTTTGTGGAATTTTATTTTGCCCTTTGATTTTATTATGATAAAAAATCCTACAGGAATTTTAATGAGCCATGCGACTACAAATTTTCTTGATCCAGACACGCCAGTTTGTTTTAGTGAAAAGTGGATTGACGGTTTGCTAAAAAATAAACTCAAGTTTAATGGTTTAATTATCAGCGACGATATTTTTATGGCAGCACTTTCAAAGCAAGGTTTCGATTCTCAAAGTGCCGCAGTAAAAGCAATCAATGCTGGCGTAAATATTATAATGCTGAGTGAAAAAACTTACGCC
>CAZDAY010000417.1:0-1090 GCA_964503435.1 uncultured Treponema sp. | reverse complement strand
AATCATAAAATAAATGGTCAGCAACATCAAATTCTTGAAATCCTCGATCATGTTGTTGCAAACATCCTCGGCAAACATCAAATTCAGGAATAAAAACTGACAAAAGTTTGCTTTCTTCAAGAAGTTTCAGCCCCAAACTTGGTTTTTTACACTGCAAAATTTTACAGAATTCTTCTCTAAATCTTTCAACCGAAACTTTTTTTACTTTTTCAAGAATATTTTCATTTTTTAAAGCCAAAAAAGTATTTTCTTCAATTTTAAAACCTAATTGACTTGCAAATCTGATTGCTCTGACAGGACGTAATCCATCTTCATTAAATCTGTCAAAGGGATTTCCAACAGTGCGAATTATTTTGTTTTTTATATCTGATTTTCCATCAAAAGGGTCAATTATTGTTCCATCGGTTAAATTCGCTGCAATCGCATTCATTGTAAAATCGCGACGAGACAAATCTTCTTCAATGCTTCCAGTAAATTTTACATTATCCGGATGCCGGCCGTCGCTGTAAGAACTTTCGGTTCTAAAAGTTGTAGTTTCAAGTTCAAGTCCAAAAATATGAATTGTAACAGTTCCGTGCGCAATTCCTGTGGGAATAACCCGTTTAAAAAGTTTCATTACTTGCTGTGGACTGGCGTTTGTTGCTAAATCAAAATCGTGAACAGTTTTATTTCTTAGCATATCGCGAACTGCTCCGCCTACAAGGAAAACTTTAAAACCTGCATTTTCAAAAATTTCATTTACTTTTTTTAGTTCAGGCGGAATTTTCACTGTTTTATTTTCAAAAATCGACATAACTATATTTTATCAAAAAATTCAAATAAAAAACATAAGATGTGAAAAAACTTAAAATTTAAACTTTAAAACTTAACTTTGCCAGCAAAATTAAAATTGCAAAATCAAATTTTTTTATAAACCTTGAGTTAAATGCAAAAGTGTTCTAAGAATTATGTAAATTACAGAATTTAAAATCATCAAAAAAAGATAAATTCCAAAGTAAATCCAGATAAATTTAAATTTGTTTATAATAAAAAGAATTATGCTTTCAATAAATCCAGCAATGCAAAATAAAAAAAGACCTAAACTTATTAT
>CAZDAY010000416.1:0-1106 GCA_964503435.1 uncultured Treponema sp. | reverse complement strand
TCTTTATGTTCTGCGGTAAATCGTGCAAAAGGAACAGTCAAATCAAAACGAAGAGCAACATCGCGCCCGCCATTATCCTCAAATCTAAAAACCTGTTTTTCTGTTTCGCCATTACTTTTTCTCAAAAGAATTTCTGTGTATTCAAGAACTGGAGTGTCAATCGGAACAAAACCGTATGCTCTATATATTTTTGTTAATTTTTCCTGTAAATCTTCACGTAAAATTTCGTCTTGCGGAAGAAAATCTCTAAAACCTTTTAAAACTTTTGCTTGAATTAAATCTGCCATAATGATTTTATTTTATTGATTAACTTGCCTTTATGCAATTATATTTAAAGCAGATTTTTTTTACTTGCGAGGAAATTATGTTATTTGCAGTTGATATTGGAAACACAAATGTTGTTCTGGCGGCTTTTGATGGCAAAAATATACAGAAAATTTGGAGAATTGCAACGGATATAAAGCGTACCGCGGATGAATATTCTTCTATAATTATTTCAATCTTGCGTGATTCAAATTTTAAATCTGAAGATTTTAGCGATGCAGTTTTAAGTTCTGTTGTTCCAGATTTGATAGGAACCTTTGTAAATGTTTGTACTTTTATTTGCCACAAAAAACCTTTCATCGTAAACGGAAATTTGATGTTGAATAAAAATTTTCCAATTCACTGTCCGAGCGGAGTTGAAAATCAACTGGGAACAGATTTAATTTGTAATGCCTTAGCGGCTAAAAATCTTTTTGAAGGACACTCTTGTATTGCAGTTGATTTTGGAACAGCACTTTCGATTATTGCAACTGATTCAAAAGGAATTATCCGTGGCGTTTCTATTGCTCCAGGGCTTGCGACCGCAGTTCATTCACTTTCTTCAAATACAGCGCAGCTTCCGGTTGTTCCGTTAAAAGCGCCTGTCAGTTCTTTGGGTTTGGATACAGTAAGCGCAATTCAGTCTGGAGTTGTTTTAGGTTACAAAGGACTTGTTGAACATCTTGTAAAATCTATGAAAGAAGATATTCAAAAAACTTGCGGTGACAAAACAGATTCTATAAAAGTTGTTGCGACCGGCGGTTTAAATAGCGTTTTAAAACCTATCACGGATTGTTTTACCG
>CAZDAY010000415.1:0-1107 GCA_964503435.1 uncultured Treponema sp. | reverse complement strand
CCTATGAATGTGAAAATTCTGTGGCAAAAAAAACTTCAAAAAAAATCGAAATTGATGGAATGCTTGTGGGCGGTTGTCTTGATGTTTTATCAAATCTCTGTGGAACAAATCTTGATTTTTGTGCTTCTTTCAATCAAAAGTATAAAAATTTAATTTGGGTTTTAGAAGCGTGTGATTATAATCCAATGGATATTCGCCGTGCAATTTGGCATTTAGATTCATCTAGCTGGTTTAAAAATGCTTGCGGATTTGTGATTGGGCGACCGCTTGCTGCCTGGAAGGAAAATTTAATGGGCGTTGATCAATATAACGCTGTTACAGATTTGCTTTCAAAATATAATGTTCCTATTATAATGGACGCTGATGTGGGACATTTAAGTCCGGTTGTACCGCTTGTGATGGGTTCTTATGCACAGGTTTTAGCGCAAGGCAACAATTTTTCGGTTAATATGAAACTTTTGTAATTTTCCAGGCACGATGAATTTTTGAGTTTCTAAAATCTTCCGGAATAGTTTTTAGAGTAATATCTTCGATTTGCAGATTATTTAAATTCACAGTTTCAGAAAGCAATTCTGTCTTGAAATTTAACTTTCGGCTGTTTGTGCTAAAATACAAAATCCCGTTTGCTTTTAAGATTTTTAAACATTTTGCAATTAAAACCGGCCAGTCTTTGTTTATATCAAGCGTGTTTTCCGTGCGTTTTGAATTGCTGAAAGTTGGAGGATCTAAAATTATTATGTCAAAGAAATTTTCGCTTTTTGCATTTTGATTTTTTTTGTTTTCTGCATTTACTCGATTTAAAAAATTAAAAACATCATCTCGGGTAAAAAAATATTTTTTTTCGTTAGTAAATTCGTTCATTTTCATATTTTCTTTTGCCCAATCAAGATAAGTTTTACTTAAATCAACACTTTCAACTTCTTTTGCATTTCCTTGTGCAGCATAAACCGAAAAACTTCCCGTATAACAGAAAAGATTTAAAACTTTTTTTCCATCACAAGATTTTCTGATTTCAGCACGCAATGGCCGATGATCAAAAAATAAACCTGTATCAATATAATCTGTTAAATTAACTTTAAAAATTTGACCTTGTTCTTGAACAAATCC
>CAZDAY010000414.1:0-1107 GCA_964503435.1 uncultured Treponema sp. | reverse complement strand
AAATATAATATTACAATTATTAACATACACAAAAGCAAAGGAGGTTTTTTGTGAAAAAAAGCATTTTAACTATTTCTGCACTTGTTTTGACTACTGTAAGTCTTACAAGTTTTGTTGGTTGTACAAAGAAAAATTCTTCTACTTCTTCTGTAACTTTGAACAAAGATAAGCCTTTGATTTTCTTCAATCGTCAACCTTCAGATCCTACAACAGGCGAAATCCAAATGGACATAATGAATTGGAATGACAAAACTTATTATGTTGGATTTGATGCTGCTGGTGGTGGTACTGTTCAAGGAAAACTTATTGTTGACTGGCTTGCTAAGCAAGACGCATCAAAAGTTGACCGCAATGGAGACGGTATTATTGGATACGTTCTTTGCGTTGGAGATGTTGGACACAATGATTCTAAGGCTAGAACTGAAGGAGCCAGAAGAGCTTTAGGTACTTGGAATGGAAATACAGATCCAACTAATTCTAAAGAAGGAAGTGTTGTTGTTGGCGGTAAAATGTTAAAAGTTGTAGAACTTGAAGGTAAGGCTATGACTGGAACTGACGGTTCAACATGGAATGCTAATGCTGCAACTGACGCTATGGGCGGTTGGGCTACAAAATATGGCAACCAGATTGACTTGGTTGTTTCTAACAATGACGGTATGGCAATGGGTTGTCTTCAGGCTTCAAACTTTCCTGCAGGCGTTCCTGTTTTTGGTTATGACGCTAACGCTGATGCAATAGAAGCGATTGGAGCAGGAAAACTTACTGGAACTGTTTCACAGAATGTTGATGCACAGGCAACTGCAACTTTGCAAGTTATCCGCAATCTTCTTGACGGACTTTCTGGCGATAATGTTTATATGAAAGGAATTTTTGAAGAAGACGCTTACGGCAATAAAATTTCGGCAGATCTTACTTATATTCCTGAAACTAGGGCTGTTCTTGCTTTGAATGTTGGAGTTACTTCTGATAACTGGCAACAGTATGCTGCTGGAAACCGCGATGAAGGAATTAAACAAACTAACGCTCCAGCTAAAAAAGTTTTGCTTACAATCTACAATGCAGCAGATAACTTCTTGTCATCTTCATACTTGCCAGCTTTGAATTATT
>CAZDAY010000413.1:0-1118 GCA_964503435.1 uncultured Treponema sp. | reverse complement strand
ATCATATTATGCAAAAAATAAAGATTATGATAACTTGCCAGCATTGAAGAAAGAATTTCCTGTTCGCGAAAAATGTGGCGCAAATAAGAGCGTGAATAAGTTTGACAAACCTTACATTTGCACAGAGGATCCAAAACATTTTTGTCGTGCTCAAAACGCTTTTGTTTTATAGAAATCATTCCTTTGTGTGAAAAATAAAGTCCGTGACGGGCGATTCTTGTTGGCTGAACACAATCAAACATATCAATTCCGTTTGCAACTGCTTCAAAAATATATTCTGGCGTTCCGATTCCCATTACATAGCGCGGCTTTTTTCGTGGCAAAAACTGAACTGTGTATTGCAATTTTTCAGCGTAAACATCCGCGGGCTCGCCAACGCTTAAACCGCCAATCGCAAGACCCGGAGTTTCCAAACTGCCAACAAATTCGGCGCTTTCTTTTCTTAAATCATCAAAAAAATTTCCCTGTACAATCGGGAATAAAATTCCTTTGTAATTTTGTTCTCGTGCTTTGTTCCATTCAACTAAGGCTCGTTTTGCCCATTCAGAAGAAAGTCTAAGTGCACGCTCCGCTTCCTGACGTGATTCGCCATATCCTGAACAAACATCAAGCTGCATTTGAATGTCGCTGTTTAATTTTACCTGCGTTTGAACAACATTTTCTGGCGTAAAAAAATGCTTAGAGCCGTCAATATCACTGCGAAATTCAATTCCTTCACTTTTAATTTTTCGCAATTTTGAAAGTGACCAAACTTGAAATCCACCAGAATCAGTTAAAAAATTTTTATTCCACTTTGTAAAACCATGAAGTCCGCCGTTTTCTTGAACAATATCAGCACCAGGGCGCAAATACATGTGATAAGTGTTCGCCAAAATAATTTCAAATCCAATTTCTTCAAGAGAATCTTTGTCAACTGCCTTAACCGTTCCCTTTGTTCCAACCGGCATAAAAACTGGAGTTTGTACATCTCCATGCGCAAGATGAAGAATTCCCGTGCGTGCCAGAGAATTTTTATCTTCGTGCTGAACATCAAAAAAATTTTTTATTAAATCTGACATATTTCTTCCTGTAAAAAATTAAGATTTTGCTAAGTAATTCTGTCATTATCTGGCTCGACC
>CAZDAY010000412.1:0-1120 GCA_964503435.1 uncultured Treponema sp. | reverse complement strand
CATAACCGCAAATCAGCAAATCATCAATCATCAGCAATCGCCCCAGCACATAAGGTTTCAAGTGCCGTAAGCAGAGAAACATTTTCAACCCTAACATTTCGCGGAACTGTCAGAACACATTGCGTATAATTTACAATTCCCTTAATTCCACATTCGCACAGTGTATTCGTAAGAGATTGCGCTTCATCATGATTAACAGTTAAAATTGCATAACGAATTTTTTCTTCCATAATAACTTCGCAAAGTTTTGTTGTGGGATGAAGAGGAAAAACAGAACGCAAAACTTCAGTCCGGTTCACATTTGAATCAAAACCAGCCACAATATTAAAAGGCGAGTCTTCAAGTTCCGTGCTATCCAAAAGTGACTGTCCGGTTTTTCCAAGCCCAACAATGCAGCATTTCTGATTTTTAGCCGCAAGATTCAGCGTAATTTCCAGTTTTGATTTTAATTCGTCAACCTTATAACCGTTGCTCGCCCCGCAAATAATTCCCAGCAAAGAAATGTCCCTACGAACAACTGCCGCCGACCAGCCAGCCAATTCTTCAATTTTCTGGGAAGTAATCGTTTTTCCTTCAAAAGTTGAAAGAAGTCTGTTCAGCAAAACTAGTCGTCTTTTTGTGTTTTCTGGAATGGACATTTTCTGCCACCTTTTACTGTGAAAAAAATCACGAAGTTTTTCCGTTGGATTAAGGTTATTTTAAATAAGATTTTTCGATTGGTCTATGAAATTTTTGTCTGCTCAAAGTAAATCCGCGAAATTTTCTTGAAATTCCTTCAAAATTTGCTTTTATGTGAATTTTATCACAATAATTTGCTGATTTTTTAGATTTTTATTTTGGAGCGTATTTCTCTGTTTGCAGATTATTTTCTGTGCTAAAAATTTGCCCTAAACAAATCCCGCTTTTTAACTGCATCACAAAAGATGGCGACAAGGTGAATTGCAACACAGTTTCTAGCAGGTCGCCGTAAATGCCAAAAGATTTTGAGAATTTTCGCGAAGAGAAAATTCTCGTTATTGACAGGAGGTCAAGAACAATCGGGGCTAGGCTGTCTGTAAGAATATTTGCATCACAAAAGATGGCGACAAGGTGAATTGCAACACAGTTTCTAGCAGGTCGC
>CAZDAY010000411.1:0-1138 GCA_964503435.1 uncultured Treponema sp. | reverse complement strand
ATTTTGTATCCAATGTTTCCAGCGTTAATATTCGGGAAAATAAAAGTGTTCGCGTGTCCTGCAACCTTACTTTCTGGAGCCTTAACTTGAGCAACTTCAGGCGCAACTGCCGCATCAAACTGGAACTCGCCATCTAAAACAAGTTCTGGAGCCTTTTCTTGAGCAATTTTAACCGCTTCCTGAACCTTTCCAACCGTATTCAAACCCTTAGAATCGTTTCCGCTGCCCTTTGTTGAAAATGAAAGGAAAGCAACGCGAGGTTCAATGCCAGCAATTTTTTGTGCAGTTTGAGCAGTGGCAATCGCAATATCAGCAAGTTGAGCAGAATCAGGTTCAATGTTAATCGCACAGTCGCCCATTAAAGCAACACCTTCTTTAATGTAAGGATTTCCGCCCTCTGGAGCAACCATAATAAAACTTGAAGAAACCGTACTAATGCCAGGAGCAGTTTTAATTACTTGAAGACCAGGACGCAAAGTATTCGCAGTAGAATGACAGGCACCAGAAACAAAACCGTCCGCATCGCCTGCTTTTAGAATTAGTGCCCCGTACATTGTAAAATCTTTTAAAATATATTCTTTTGCCGCAGCCACATCAGCGTATTCTGGATTTCCAGTTTTTTTATTAACTTTGCCAAGACGACTTTGATACAAAAGCTCAGCGTATTTGTCAGCATTTGGGTCAGTAAGCGGATTTACAACATTTACGCCAGACAAATCTACGCCCGGAACAAGTTTTTCACATTCAGATTTTTCGCCAAGAAGAATAATTTTTGCAATTCCCTCTTTTACAATTTTAGCCGCCGCTTCAACAACCCTTTTATCTTCGCCCTCGCACAAGACGATTGTTTTTCCCAAAAGCGCCGCTTTTTTTTCAAGTTCTTTAACAAAATCCATAATTTTCCTCGAATTTAATTGAATTTAATTTGATTTTTCTTCTATTAGGATACAACTTTTTAAATTTTATGAAAATATGTTTAGATTTTTGAAGCGAATTTTTATGCGTGCAGAATATTTTTTTGTGCTAAGAATCCGACCCAAACAAAACCCGTGTTCCGCCCTGCGCTCACGCTTATCTCGGGTAAAAACAAAAGATTCTGTTTTTACCCGAGACTAAAGGGGCTCCATACGGGGCTAAG
>CAZDAY010000410.1:0-1144 GCA_964503435.1 uncultured Treponema sp. | reverse complement strand
AATTACAATTTTAAATAAATCTTTTTTATTTTTTTAAATAAAATTTAATTATTTTTTTTAAAAATCAAGAATTTCTATTGGTGATGTAAATTTCTGATTTTTTTAACGCATAAAAGGAGCATCGGTTTCCAGCAAAATTCTGTCTAATGGTAAAGTTTTAAAAGAATTTTCGTATTTTTTTGAATTTAAAAGCAAGGTTTTGCCGTAAGAAAAAAAAGCATTTACTCCGTTTTTTAAAATATAATTTGCTTCGTTTGAACCGTAAGAAAATGAATGAAAAACAATCGCTTTAATTTTTTTTAATTCTCCAAGATATTTAAAAATTTCTTGAATTCCTTTGCGATTGTGAATAATCAGCGGAAGATTATATTTTTTAGAAAATTCAATGCAAATTTCAAAAGCCTTTTTTTGCTCACAAAAATTTTCTTTAAATTCATTTGAAAATAAATCAAAACCACATTCACCAATAGCATCCAGTTTATTTTTTTTAAGCAAATCTTCAAAAAATTTAAGGTTTTCTTCAGAAAGCAAATTTTTATTTTGCGGATGCAAACCGTAAGCACAAAAGATTTTAATTTTTGCTGATGACTTGGGCAATAAATTGCGCGCTGAATTACCTTTCAATTTTTGACTTGAGTCAGAAAAATTTTCCTCAGAATTATCAGTCAAATCATTTGTTAAATCAGAAAAATCATTTAATAAATTTAAGTTTTGCACAATCTGACTTTGTTTTTCATATTCATAAGGAAAATGCGCACAAGAACAAAGTTTTATTTTTAAATTTGGATTTTGTTTTAGCAAGGTTTCATAAAAATCATCACAAAAATTGGAAACCTCTAACAAGTGAATATGAGAATCAGAAAGGCAAATATTATCATCTAAAAAAAAACTAAACATTTTGTCTGCAATTCCGAAATTTAAAATATCACAGTTTAGTACAAAAAACAAATGTGGAACCTGGAAAACTTCAGTTTTAAGGAGAATTTATTATGGAAACTTACACATTAAAAAGCATAGGAAAATCTTCAGATTATATGACAGTCATTAAAAAAACAGAAGATGGATATGTAGTTAGAATTGTACGCGACAAAGATGGTTATGAAGAAATTACAACAGATTTTATTTCAACCACATTATTTGAATG
>CAZDAY010000409.1:0-1149 GCA_964503435.1 uncultured Treponema sp. | reverse complement strand
CTTATATAGATTCGCTTTGTTCGGAACTTGATTTTTATTTTCAGAAATATCAGATAAAAAATTTTAAAACTGTTTATATTGGTGGCGGAACTCCAAGTCTTTTAAATTCATTTCAAATCAGAAAACTTTTAGAGCATATTCTTTCAAAATCAAAATCTAAACCAAAAGAAATTACTTTTGAAGCAAATCCCGAAAGTATTACAGAAGAAAAACTTTTTACGCTTGAAAAATCCGGAGTAAATAGAATTTCGCTGGGAATTCAAAGTTTAAATGAAAAATCTTTGCAAAGTGTAAGCCGACATTGTTCTGCAAAAATTGCGCTCGAAGCACTTGAACTTGTTAAAAAAAATTGGCATGGAATTTTGAATTTGGATATTATTGCTGGTCTGCCTTTTTTAAGTGATGAGCAGTTTCTTGACGGTTTGAAAAAAATCATTTCTTATAATCCGGAACATATTTCTATGTACACTTTAACGGTGGAAGAGGAAACTCCGCTTTTTAATAAAATAAGTGATGGTTTGCAATTTAATACTGATTTTGCTGACAGACAGTGGCTTTTAGGTTTTGATTTGCTAAAAAAAAATGGATATTTTCAGTATGAAGTTTCAAATTTTTGTAAAAAAGGTTTTGAAAGTGCTCACAATATGACTTACTGGAAGCAAGGCGATTATTTGGGGATTGGAAGTGGCGCAACTGGAAGTCTTTGGTTTGATAAAATTTTTTCTGATGATTTTGATGATTTTGTTTGCACGGAAAATGTGGCTGGTGGTTTTGAGGCGGCGGAAAATGAGACTGACGGTTTTTCAAAAAAAATTCCGCTTGAGCAAAAATCAGAAAGTGCAGATTTAAAAAACTTTTGCGGATTAAGATGGACTAATACAAAAAATATTGATGATTACATAAAATTCTGGACAGAAGATTTTGCCGCCACAGAAGCACTGGCACTTAGCACAGAAAAATCCTTGAGAACAGAAGCACTGGCGGTTAAAACAGAAAAGTCCCTTATTGCAGCCATGCCTCGTGAAATTGAAAAAATTAATTTAAAAACAAGAGAATTTGAATACATTATGATGGGTTTTAGAACAGTTTATGGAATTATTTTTAAGAAATATAAAAAACTTTTTAAAAATTTAAATCATTAATTTGGTA
>CAZDAY010000408.1:0-1165 GCA_964503435.1 uncultured Treponema sp. | reverse complement strand
GGATAAAAGTGAAAGTCCATAATTTTTTAGAGTAGGTGAAGTGTATAAATTTTCACAAAACTTTTGTTTAAAAATATTTTGGTTTATTTTTTCAAGTTCTGTTCTAAACATTAAATTTGAAAATTTAGTTTCGAGATTTTCTAATAAGTTTTGTTTTGATGCAAAATTATAATCTAAATAAGTCCCTTTTGCATAAGCCTTATTTGTATAAGAAAAATCCGCACCGAAAAATTCTATTTTTTTAAATCCGTTTTGTCTTGCCCAGTCTGCCGCAGCAATAGTTACTGTTCCACTTCCGCTTTCAAGTGTTAAAAGATTTTCTGTTCCTTTTAAAATATTTTCTAATGGATGATTGCTTTTTACAAATTCAATTTCCTGCTTAGAATTTAAAATTCTACTTACGCTTTCCGTGTTAGCACAGAGATCAAAAACAAAATGAATTTTATGTTTTTCAGGCGATATAATTTTAAAAAAGTGAGTTGAAGAAATATGCTGTCCATCAATAGAAACAACACAGTCCGGGAAAATTTCCTTGTTTAACAGAGAATTAAATGCTGTGTCTGTAGAAATTATAAAATATGATTTTCGATTATCTTTTAATTTGTTTAGTGAAAAATCTAAGCTTGGACCTGCTGCGATTATTGCTGCCGTAAGATTTGTATTTTGATTTTCCAAAAATTTTGATTCATAAATTTTTTTATAATTTAGAAAAATATTTCTGTTCCAAATTTTTCCAAAATGAACTTGAACAGAATAATCATTTGCAATCAACTCTAATTGCATTTTTATGTTAGAAATTATTTTTTTGCATGTTTGAGAATTTTCTGCTTCCCATGTTTTGTAAAAACCTAATGTTAGGTTTCCATATACAGACGGTAAATAAAGTTTTATATAATCATTTAAATTTTCTGCGGAACAAAAAACTATATTTTCATTTTTAATAAGTTCAGAACTTGTTTTAAAACTTAAACTGAATTCAAGGCTTTCCTTATCTGCTTCGACACAAATTATTTTTGCTCGCGGTAATTTTTTTGAAACACATTCAATATGATATCCGGCGCCAATCCCCAAAATTATAATAAAATTTGAATTAAAATTTTGTGCAAAAATTTCCACTTCATTTTTATAATTATATTTTGAAAACATTGGATGCCCATTCTTAAAC
>CAZDAY010000407.1:0-1173 GCA_964503435.1 uncultured Treponema sp. | reverse complement strand
CCCTTTCGCACTCACTTGAAACTTCGTTGTGAATACGCTAGTCGCTCATTCCTACACTAACGCTCCGGGAACTAAAGGTGCTACACGGCGGGCTAGGTTCTCTGTCATTCTGAACTTATTTCAGAATCTGGCACTAACACAACTGCCCCTTAGCACGCGTTATTTCAAAAACTGACACTGTGGCAGAAGATGGCAACAAGGAACTCAAAATGAATATTCGGGAAGCAAAAATTTTTGGCAGAACACAATTAAAAAATTCTCCGAGCGCAAGTTTAGATTGTGATGTTTTCTTGCAGGAAATTTCAGGCTGCGACAAAACAACTTTGCTTTTTAAGAACGAAATTCCACTTTTGCCAGAACAAGAAAAAAAATTTATTACCTTTCTTGAACAGAGAAAATCCGGGCTTCCGGTTGCTTACATTGTGGGGCACAAAGAATTTTACGGCTACGATTTTTATGTTTGCCCTGACGTTTTAATTCCAAAACCAGACACAGAAATTCTTGTAGAAAAAGCGATTTTTTATGCTAAAGAAATGATTTTTGACGATAAAAAACAAATTTCTAATCAAAAGTCCGAAAAATCCGAAAAAAATCAGCGAAAAATCAAAATCTTAGATATGTGCACAGGAAGTGGTTGCGTAGGCTTGAGCGTTTTTAAATTTTTGTGCGAAAATCAGCAAATTAAAAGTGAAAATTTGTCTTTATGTCTTGCTGATATTAGCGAAAAGGCGCTGGCGGTTGCTCAAAAAAACGTTAAATCCTTGCTTAATCAAAACGAAAAAAAATGCGTTTCTTTTATAAAAACAAATCTTTTTGAAAACATAAAATCTAAATTTAATTTAATTCTTGCAAATCCGCCTTATGTTCCAGAATCAGAAAGTAAGGAACTTTTAAAAGACGGACGAAACGAACCCCTGCTTGCATTAAATGGCGATGTGGACATTTTTGGAAATTCCACTGGCAAAGAAGACGGACTTGGGATTATAAAAAATCTTGTGCCTCAAGCCTTTGCTCATCTTGAAAATGCTGGCGTTTTTTTGTGCGAAACTGGCGAATACAACGCTTTGCAGGCTAAAGAAATTTTTGTTTCAAGCGGCTTCAAAAACACAGAAATTTTTTGCGACCTTGAAGGACAACTGCGTGTAGTTTTTGGGGAACACCGCTAACTAACAC
>CAZDAY010000406.1:0-1207 GCA_964503435.1 uncultured Treponema sp. | reverse complement strand
ATTATGTATATAATCAATAGAAAAATACAGGAAATCAGGTTTTTGAGATGTATAGTCATTGAGGTTCTTTAAATACCAAAATTTAGGTTTAAAAATCGTGTTTATATGTATAGTAATAAAAAGGGGAAAGAGAATATTATTTAATTTTTGATTAAAACATCAAATATTTAAAATAAAAAAGGTTGCCCTGTGAAACTATTAAAAATTTCCATGGCAACCAAATATGCCGAGAACCAGAATCGAACTGGCACGACGGTTTAAGCTGTCGAGGGATTTTAAGTCCCTTGTGTCTACCAATTCCACCATCTCGGCAAGTGAAAAACAGTATATAAAAAAATAATTATTTTTGCAAGTAATAGACTTCTTTAATCGTCATTATTTTCAAAAGAATTGTCTTCAATTTGTTCGGAATTTCTATCATCAGAATTTTTTTCAGCAAGCATTTCTGCATCTTCGCGACCCTGCTCAATTTTCCATTTAGAATATTTTGATTTTTTTTGCGACAAAATCGGGCTTCGGTTAAGATTATAATTTCTCATCTTCGAATAGTATTCTTCATCATCCATATTTATAATTTAATTTTTATTTTGATATAGGTCAATTTTTTTGCTAAACTTTTGTAATGAATATTTATATTATGCGCCACGGAGAAACAGATTGGAATAAACTTTTAAAAATACAAGGTTCTACAGATATTCCTTTAAATCAAGAAGGAATTGATTTGGCTGAACGAGTTAGTGATTCTTTGCATAACGAAGGAATTTCTTTTGATAAGGTTTATTCGAGTCCGTTAGTAAGAGCAAAAGAGACCGCTATTATTGTAAACAAATATTCAAATGCACCGATTGTTTTTGATGAAAGATTGCGGGAATTTTGCTTTGGTAAGGCAGAAGGTGTTACTTTAGACGAATTAAATAAAAATCCCAAATATTTAAATATAAAAAATTGGTTTTTTAAGCCAGAAAATTATAAAGCAGAATTTGGTGCCGAAACTTATGAAAGTTTTTTTTCAAGAATAGACAGTTTTATTGATGATTTAAAAAAGGAAACTTGTAAGAATATTTTGATTGTTTGCCACGGCGGTGTTGTTCGCGGTTTTATAAAAGAAGTTTCTGATTTGCCAATAGATAAAATTGCTTCCATAAAAATACATAATTGTGCAGTAAATTTAATAAAATATGAAACTGGAAAATTTTTTGTAGAATAT
>CAZDAY010000405.1:0-1207 GCA_964503435.1 uncultured Treponema sp. | reverse complement strand
TGCACATTCACCGACAGATAATTCATTAAGTTTCAATTTTAACTCCTATTTAATCTTTTAATATGAAGTTAGTTTTAGCAAAAAATATTTAGTCAAAACACAAACATTCGCAAGTTTTTATTCCAGTTTTGATTTTATATTTTCATAGAATTTTCTTCAATTTATATATTAGACGATTTTAAAAAGAAAAGATGTAAAAAAACAATACAATTTGCAATGAGGATACAAAATTTGTCATACTTTATTTTTTACAATTATCTTCTGCCAAAATAGCGGTAAACTTTTTTCTTATATTGAAGATATTCATTTCCAAACGCTTCTTTTAAAAATTCTTCTTCCACATTTACAATCTGCAAATGAAAAAGCAATACAGCAAGAAATGTCGCAGCGAACAAATACCAATTGAAATATGTAAATAAAATTCCAATATACATAAGGTCAAAACCTAAAAATGCGGGATTTCGGCTCACAGAATATATTCCTGTTGTAACAAGATTTGTCTTTTCTTCTCTTTGCACTCCTGCCCGCCAGTTGTCTTTCATTTGCAATACCGATGCAATAAATACAAGAACGCCTGTTGCAGTTATAAAAATCCCGATAATCCTTAACGATATGTGAAAATTTCCTTCATAAAAAAATATGCTGCCAAGTTGAATTATCGGAATAATATACGTTGCTACTTTCAATGTGATTTCTATAAATTTAACAAATCCTTTCTTTCCCTTTCCAAGCTGATCTGTCCGTATTCCCTTTTTCCGTTGACTTATCATTTTTGCAAAGTAGCAAATATAAAACGCCACCATCAATAAAAGCGTAAATAATTTTATTAGCATTATAAGATTCCTTTTAGATTGCTCATATTATCTCAAAAAGATTTTTAATTTGAGTTTACAGATTTAGTTTGAATATCAACTTCAGAAAAGGTTGATGGCGTTCCTTTTTTTGTGATTTCAAGAATACTAAAATAAAAATTTAGAAAAAAATAATCACAAAAAAAGTCGCTATGTACAGGGTTCCGCTTTCGCTTCATTGCTTCGCAACTCGCTTGCCTGTCTGCCGACTAGAAAGACAGGCAAGTTCGCCCCTCCCAGCGCTAACGCAAAATATTATTCTTTCAGTTAAAAAAAAACTCCCTACAAAGTAGGGAGTTTCTGCCACCGGTTGGAATCGAACCAACGACACACGGATTTTCAGTCCGTTGCTCTAC
>CAZDAY010000404.1:0-1230 GCA_964503435.1 uncultured Treponema sp. | reverse complement strand
AAATATTATGAGCAGGGAGTTGATGAATTAGTTTTTTATGACATTATGGCATCTTCTCGTGGGCGTGGGCCGATTCTTGATTTAATTTCAAAAGTTGCAAGTCAAGTTTTTATTCCATTTTGTGTTGGTGGCGGAATTAAAACGATTGATGATATTCGCTCTACAATTTTAGCTGGAGCAGAAAAAGTTTCGCTGAATTCTCAAGCGGTTCAAAATCCTTTGCTCATAAAAGAAGGTGCAAAAATTTTTGGAAATCAATGTATTGTTCTGGGAATGGATGCTGCCCGCGATTCAAAAATGCCAAGTGGCTACAGAGTTTTTATAAATGGCGGAAGAGTTGCAACTGAACTTGACGCATTGGACTGGGCAAAAAAAGCAGTTGAACTGGGAGCGGGTGAAATTGTTTTAAATTCGATTGACGCTGACGGAACTCGCGACGGTTATGAAATTCCTTTAACAAAAATGATTAGCGAAAATTTAAGCGTTCCTGTGATTGCTTCTGGCGGCGGCGGAAAACCTGAACATTTAACTCAAGTTCTTACACAAGGCAAGGCTGATGCAGCACTTATTGCTTCGATGGTTCATTCAGGTGATTACACAATTTCTTCCATAAAAAATGCCTTAGCAAAAGACGGAATTCCTGTAAGAATAATTTAATTTCTTTCTGATTTTTCTGATTAAATTTGATTTGAAATATAAAATTGCAAATTTCTTTTTGAAAATAAAAAATGCACGTAGGCAAGGTTCCGATTATGTAAAACATCTGCACAAACGCAGTGCGGAAGCCGTTTTGCATAATCGGGTTCGTGCCGAGAGTGCATTTTTTTATTGCTTATAAAATCATAAGTTAATTTTTAAGTTAAAAAAAAATTTAATCAGGAATATAACGTGCTCTGTTTGTGTCGGTTTCAAAAACATCAACTGCGCTGATATGTGTTTTTTCTTGCGAGTTTTCTGAAGATTTTGATTTGCGCAAAAAAGGCATTTTTTCAATTAAAGATTTGTAAATGTAAAGAGCGATTCTTTCTGCGCTGGGATTTTGTTTAAAAAATTCATTGTCATTAAGATTTGTGTGATCCATTGTATCGCAAACAGATTTTGCTGCTTTTTTTAAATCCGTAAAGTCTAAAAGCATTCCGCCTTCGTCAAGCGTGTTTCCTTTTACGTGAACAAAAACCTTGTAATTATGACCATGCAAATTTTCGCATTTTCCTTTGTAATCTTTTAAAA
>CAZDAY010000403.1:0-1230 GCA_964503435.1 uncultured Treponema sp. | reverse complement strand
GTTGATTTTGCAACTGAAAGTAGATTGCTAGGTTGCTTCACTTTTCGCAATGACGGGATAAGAGTTAAATAACAAAATTCGCTCCAAAATCCAAGAGAAAAAATTTAAAAAATTCGCTAAAATAATAAAATCTATGAATTTATTATCGATTAGTAATTTATCAAAATTGGGAAGGGAAAAACCACTTTTTTCGGGCGTAAGTTTTGGTTTGAACGAGGGCGACAAGGTTGCTTTAATTGGCAGAAACGGAACCGGAAAATCAACCTTGCTGAACACAATCGCTGGAATTTTGCAGCCGGATGAAGGAAGTGTTGTTATTAACAGAGATTCTGGCGTTTCTTTTTTGCCGCAAAATCCGCTTTTCAAAGAAGACGAAACAATCCGCGAGCATATTTTTAAATCGGACTCTCAAAAACTTGACATAATCCGTGAATATGAAAATTTATGCAGTCAAATGGAAAGTTCTAGCAACAAAACTTCGCTGCAAAATAAATTTGATGAACTTTCGCTTAAAATGGACAAGATGGATTTATGGAATTACGAGGCGCAAATTAAATCTATTTTGACAACTTTGGGAATTAAAAATCTGGATTCAAAAATGGGCTGTCTTTCCGGCGGAATGATTAAAAAAGTTGCGCTTGCTCAAGTTTTGGTTGAAGACACTCAGCTTTTGCTTTTGGACGAACCTACAAATCATCTGGATATAAATACAATTTACTGGCTTCAGGAATATCTGGTGCAAACTAAGCGTTCGGTTTTGATGGTAACTCACGACAGATATTTTTTGGATGCGGTTTGTAATCACATTTATGAACTTGACAGAAACAAAATTAAACTTTATGTGGGAAATTATTCTGAATATCTTGAAAAAAAGCAAACTGAACTTGAAATTGAAGCGAACACTGAACGCAGAATAGAAAGTGTTTTACGTTTTGAGCGTGATTGGCTTTTGCGCGGACCTTGTGCCAGAGGAACTAAGGCTAAGGCTCGAATTCAGCGCGATATGGCTTTGATTAATCGTGAGAAATTTGCTGATCCAAAAGGTTTTACATTTGAAGTTGAAGGTAGAAGGCTTGGCGGTAAGGTTTTAGAACTTCACAACATTTCAAAAAATTTTCCTAAGGGATTTTCGCACTCTGTTA
The DNA here is from genome assembly GCA_964503435.1 of uncultured Treponema sp. GTDB lineage: Bacteria > Spirochaetota > Spirochaetia > Treponematales > Treponemataceae > Treponema_D. The sequence continues at coordinate 88 of CAZDAY010000403.1, read as the reverse complement.
CTTCAAGTGGCGACGCTGTGGATTCGAAGGCGGACTTTACTTCGAAGACTCGCGCTGTGGCGAAAAGCGCTGGCGGTTCTGCGATAAG
>CAZDAY010000402.1:0-1237 GCA_964503435.1 uncultured Treponema sp. | reverse complement strand
GTTTAATTTTCTTCCTTCTTCAGTTGAATTGTCTGCAATAGGTTTTTTACCGCCACTTCCTTTACAAATTATGTTCTGAGCATTTATTCCACGTTTTATCATTTCATTTGCAATCGTATGTGCTCTTTCAAGGGAAAGTTTTTCTTCATTACTTTCGTCTCCCACGCGGGCTGTGTGTCCTTCTATTAAAAGCATTTGATTTTCCAAAGTTTTTAAAATTTCACAAATTGACTCAAGTCGTTTTCCTTCGCCAAAAACTAATTCTGAAGTATTTGGCTTAAACTGTAAATTTTTTATTGTTAATCGTAAGCCAATATTTGTTTTTTCAACAGATAGATTCTTGTTTTCAAAATTTTCAAGGTCCTCTGTTTTTACTAACGATTGTTCGTTTTGGTTTTTTAAATTTTCTGATACAGAACGTTCGTTAGTTAATTTATCTTCTGCTTTTATAATTTGTGTAAAATTTTCTAAAATTTCTTCAGAATTATAACTTGGAGGATATTCTGTAAACAAAGTGATTGTGCCTTTAAAACTTATTTCTTCGCCGGAATTATAAATAAATGCTTCGTCAACAATATCTTTTACAAGTAATGAACGACCATTCGTTTGTGAAACAATTATTGTTGCGTTATGACTTCCATTTGCTGACTTTAAAGAAGAATCGCCATTTTCATCAATATATTTTCCGCCATATCTTGTTGCCCATTTAGCACTTAAAACAAAAACATCTTCATTGTTATAAATATCGTTTCGTAAATATTTATATTCAACATACATCGGAAGTTCTGTAAAAACATTTTTATTTTTTGGATCAACAACTCGTTGCGCATTTGCTGTCCATGTGTCGCCGGGCTTTAGTTTCTCTTTTGTGTAAGACGGAAAATTTCTAAAACTAGGAAATCCGTTATCTTCAATCATTTCAAAAATTCCATCATCAGAAATTTTAAATTTACTTTCAATGCTGTCGTGAATTCCATTTTGAACTTTTTGATTATTTCTTCTAGTTTCCTGCCAGACATAAAAATCTCCCGAGTAAAAAGTAAAATCATCTTCGGTTTTTTCAGGATAAATAAACGAACGCAATTCTCTACTTAAAAGCCCCAGATATTTTTTGTTTTCATAACAGCGTAAATCTGTGCGTTCCACCAAGATATAATTTTTACTTGCAGAATATTTGAGTTGAATTTTTTCATTTAAAATGTCTGTAGAAAGCGGTCTTGAATCTTGTGCAAAACTT
>CAZDAY010000401.1:0-1243 GCA_964503435.1 uncultured Treponema sp. | reverse complement strand
GCAGAAGATTCCATGCAAACATCGGACGTTTCACAAACACAGAATGCAATGCCGCCAGAAGAATTTGACTTTGGCGATACAAGCGGACTTGATGATGATCTTCCGGATTTTGATACAAGTTCTTTTGATTCAAATTCTTTGGGCGACATAAATGTTGATGATTTGCTTAACGCACAAAACGCCGCGAGCACAGAAGATGTAATGCCGGCAGAAGACCGCACGCAAACAGAAGACTCTCCGTTCACCAGCGAATTCGCCGCGAGCACAGAAGATGCTACACAGCCAGAAAATTTTTCGCACTCAGCGGACTCAATGCAGCCAGAGGATTTTGCGAGCACAGAAGATGCCTCTCAAACAGAAGACTTCACTCAGCCAGCGGATTCAATGTTAGCCGAAGATTTCTCGCAGCCAGAAAAGCCAGACGGAACAGAAGATCTCCCGGACAACTTTTTTGATGAACCAGGCGGAAGCGTTCCTTCTCCAGACGACGATGTTTCAGAAGAAACCTTTGACACTTCAGACATTGACGGCTTGAATTTTGAAAATTCCCAAAGTTCTTCAGGTTTCGATTCAAATTTTGATTCAGACGACGATGATTTTTTTACAATCCCAGGATTTTCAGACACACAAACCGCAGATTTTTCAGAAAAAAAGCCAAATGTTCAAAGTCCTGATTTTTCGCAGGGAATTAAAGCGCCGGAAGACGAAAGTAAAAAACAAAAAAATACATTTACCGACGCAGAATACGAACGTTTTAAGAAAAATTTAAATTCTTATCCGTTAAATGTAAAAATTGCGCTCGAAGATTTAATTGTCAAAAATGAATTAACCGATGATGCGCTTTTTGAAATTCTGGAAAAAGTTTTGCGAAAAGTGCCAGCCAGAACTTTAGCATCAGAACTCGAAAAATTAACAGACAAAAATCTTGAAGTTCCTCGTGATTTTGAGCGACGTTCAGCCGAAGAATATGAAGCGTACAAAAAATCACTTGAATACAAATTAAAAAACAGAATAATTCCTGGCGCCCTTATGATTAGCGGTGCTGCAATTATGATTTTCTGCATCTTCTTCCTTGTAAACACATTTATTGTAAAACCGTCAATTGCAGAACATCTTTATAAGCAAGGTTACGCTTTAATTGACGAAGAAATGTATCCGCAGAGTGAAGAAAGATTTGACAGAGCACTTACCTACAAGCCAAAGAAAAAATGGTTTTACAGATACGCTGAAAATTACCAGAATC
>CAZDAY010000400.1:0-1256 GCA_964503435.1 uncultured Treponema sp. | reverse complement strand
TTAGAGCATCACCCTGCGGAGGTGAGGGTCGCACGTTCGAATCGTGTCAGTCTCACGTTTGGTCTGTTTGTTTACAGGCCATTTTTTTTGTAAAAAAGATTATCAGACGGTGATAGTTTAGGTTCGAATCCTAAAATCTTTATTTGAGCCCAGATGCTTTGCACATAACAGCTAGAAAACCCCGCCAGATTCGGAAGAAAGCAACGGTATTTAGATTGTTGTGGTGCCGAAGATTATCTGGGTTCTTTTTTTTTATTTTCCTGCAATTTTTTATCGTCTGTTGTCAAAAAAATCAAAAAAAAATTAACATCTTAAAGTAATTTGGTTATAATAAATTGTGTAAATCAGTTTAAAATTTTCCAGATTTTTGACTTTAAAACCTGCAAATTTACAAGGAGTTGAAATTTTATGAATATGAATAAGATTGACATTAAAAATTTTGTTTTTGGAATTCTTACGGCTGTAATTGGTCTGATTGTACTGATTTTTCCAAAACGCAGCATTGAAGTTGTTGTAATTTTGCTGGGAATTTGTGCAATTATCAGCGGAATTTATAATTTGACTAAGGTTTATAAAATTTCTGAAAATCCTGAATTTAAACGCGTTGTGCTTATCCGTAGCGTTGTAAGCATTATTTTGGGAATTCTTGCAGTGGCACTTCCCTTTATGTTTATTAAAGTGATTGAAACTATTGTAAAAATTTTACTTTATGTTGAAGCCATTTATCTTATTCTTTCGGCTTTTGCTGAAATTTTTATGGTTGAAAAACTTAAGTCAGAAAATACTAATGTTAAAAATTTGCAGTTGGAAATTTTAGGTTCAATTCTGATTGCAGTTCTTTTATTTTTACTGGCAGCAAATTTTGCGGAAACAGTTGTTCGAATTCTTGGCGTAGTTTGTATGGTTGCAGGAATTTCGTATTCAGTTTTCTATTATTTTCACAAACCGATTATTGTTGAAGCAGAAAATGTTCGCGATTTAAATGATGATGCTAACGTTAATGTAAGCACGGCCGATGCAGAAGATAACACTAAACTAAAAAATGCTGAAAGCGCAGAAGATGAACGAAAAGCATAAAATACAAGTGAACATTAAAATGCTTACGGCAAACATAAGCAAAACTCAAGTGTTCTAAGCGCCACAAAATCTCCGTTGACGCAAGTGCAAAAAATTTAATCTGCAAACTAAAAATCAATAAAATTCTCAACAAGAAAATCGCCATTTGACCTAAAAAAAATTTGCGGTTAGAATAGACT
>CAZDAY010000399.1:0-1261 GCA_964503435.1 uncultured Treponema sp. | reverse complement strand
GAAATATGAAGAACCATGAGTGCTCAACTTCGATGAAGATAACGCTCAGGCAATTCAGGTAAAAGATTGCAGATGTAGCCTTGTAATGCAGATGTAATCTTTTACACTAGGTCAAAAAGGATTTTGGCTTAAAAATTTCCACGGAGGAACAAACTATGGTAATCAACCACAACATGTCCGCAATGTTTTCCAATCGTCAGTTAGGAGTTACTCAACTTTCTCTTAACAAAGACATGGAAAAACTTTCATCAGGCGAAAGAATCAATCGTGCAGGAGATGACGCTTCAGGACTCGCAGTTTCTGAAAAAATGCGTTCACAAATCCGCGGTTTGAACCAGGCTTCAAAAAACGCAAGCAATGGAATCAGTTTTATTCAAACAACTGAAGGATATTTGCAGGAAACTACAGATATTATCCAGCGTATTCGAGAACTTGCTGTTCAAAGTTCGAACGGAATTTACAGCGATGAAGATCGTATGCAAATTCAGGTTGAAGTTAGCCAGCTTGTTGCTGAAGTTGACCGCATTGCTTCTCAAGCTCAATTCAATGGTATGAATATGCTTACAGGACGCTTTGCTCTCGCTACAGGAGAAAACACACCTACCGCTTCTATGTGGTTCCACATTGGTGCAAACATGGATCAGCGTATGGCTGTTTACGTTGGCACAATGACTGCTACTGCATTGGGAATTCGTTCTCAGGGCACAGAAGAAGTTTTGTCAATTGCGGCTCCGGATGATGCCAACCGCGCAATCGGTACACTGGATGAAGCTCTTAAAAAGATTAACAAACAGCGTGCTGATCTTGGTGCTTACCAAAATAGACTTGACTATGCTGTAAAAGGTCTTGATATTGCTGCTGAAAATACTCAGGCATCTGAATCAAGAATCCGTGATACAGATATGGCTTCTCAAATGGTAGAATTCACCAAGAATTCTATACTTTCTCAGGCTGGAACAGCAATGCTCGCTCAGGCTAACAGTCAGTCTCAGAGCGTCTTGTCTTTGCTCCAATAGTATAGTATAATCGTTAGTAGGGATTTTGATTTTAGTCAAATTCTCTGCTAACTGTGCGGATTTTTTAATTTCACAAATTTCTTCTCTAATTTTTTAATCCGTTTTAACAGTAAGCGTTGGTCATAGGTTTAGATATGGCTTGTGCTCTTTGAAATTAGTCTTTTATGATGGACTTGTAGCAGCAAAGAAGATTAGTTTAGTTTTATCAAGGTAAAATTTAAATAATCTTTCCTGCTGTGTGGGCT
>CAZDAY010000398.1:0-1262 GCA_964503435.1 uncultured Treponema sp. | reverse complement strand
ATTTTTAACAATCTGAAAAAGCGTAAAAATTCACAAAATCAGCAGTATCCTCAGAATTTAAAAACTGATGCAGAAAATTTTGAAACGCAATCAGAAGAACAAAAATTAAATTCTGAAACAGAAGATAAAAACTGAAAAATTAAAAGAGAACTTTTCCACTAATTCTTTCGTAAATAAAACGCAAATCTTCTTCTTTTAAATTTTCAAATTTGAGGCTGAAACATTTTTCATTTGAATCTGCTGGAGAATCATAAATTTTTTCGATGCAAGTTTTCAAATCAACCTTTCGCTTTAAAAGTTTATTTGAGCTTAATGTAAAAAACATTGATAATTCAAAAATCGCCCCAAGATGAAAATTATTTGAACTGTCGCAATCATTTATATTTTTGCAAGATAAAATCATTCTTTTGTCATCAACATAAATAATGCCAAAAGGTTTATTTCTTCCTTCTACACTTTCCGGCACAAAATTCTGCTTTTCTGTAAGAAATCTGACAATGCTCAGAAGCTGGACTCCGTTCATCCATAAAAGTCCGTTTTCTATTGGCTCGGAATTTCCAGTTTTTATCTCATCAACAAATTTTTCAAGAAGATTTTTTGCAGCCACTTGATTTTCTTCTTCGATTTGAGACCATTTTGGCTGAGTAAAAAGAATATAATTTTTTTGCGGAAAACAATCATAAATTACAGAAGAATTGTTTTCAGATTTAAAAGAAAGTTCTGCGTAAAAATCAAAATCTTTTTTTTCTACAATATCAGGAATTCTGAAAATTTGCGAAGGTACAACAATGGCTAGTCCATTAGAATATTTTTTCATTGTTGTAATAAAATAAAGACCCAAACGATTTATATAAAACTGAATGCGAACTGTTTGTCCCAAAAACGGTTGAACACTTCGTTCTGGATTTTTTAGAAGAATTATTCCTTGATTTAAAACTTCAATTTGTTTGGAAGGAATTGCAACTGGAAAAACAGCACTTAAAGGAATTTTTTCCCGAGAATCAAGATTAACCTTATTTTTTTCAAGTTCAGTTTCGGTTTGCTTAGGTTTTTCTTCTAAGGTTACTGTTAAAGGCACATTGTCATCACGCAGATATTGGAGAACCAAATCTCTTTCAATTCGAGTAAGTTCCTTATCCTGAGCCATATTTCCTCCGTAAAACAAAACTTAAGTTTATATATTTTACATAAAACTTATTTGGTCAATTTTATAATTATTATCAATTTTTACCTCATCGTAGTCAAACAATCTATCAAGAAAA
>CAZDAY010000397.1:0-1270 GCA_964503435.1 uncultured Treponema sp. | reverse complement strand
CTACAGTAGAAGCTGAATCTTCTAAGGAGTAACTTATGTCTAAAGCACATCGTGGAACAGGAATTCGTCAGGAACCTAATCATGGAAGAGGAACTTGCGGTATTTGTGGAAAAACACAGATAAAAGTTCTTTATGATCAGGAAATTGATGGAAAAAAAGTAAAGATTTGCAAATTTTGTAAGGCTGCATTAAAAAATAAGGCACGAAAAGATGCAAAACTTGCTAAAAAAGTTGCTCCAGCTCCTGAACAGGAATAATTGGAGTTTTATTCAACATTAAAAAGTTAAACTGATATTTATATTAACTTAACTTTAAGCCGTTCTTAAACAAGGACGGCTGTATTTTTTTTAAATTTCACAGTTTACAAGAAGATTTATCAAACTTGGGAAAAACTGAATATCATCTTACATAGAAAAATCTTTTCCTAAATATATTTCGCGGGCTTCGGGAGAATTTAAAATATCATCTTTGTTTCCTTGAATTATAATTTGCCCGGTTGAAACAATAATTCCACGGTCTGTAATTTCCAAAGTGTCTCTTACATTGTGATCAGTTATGAGAATTCCAATTCCCCTTTTTGCAAGAAGTTTTATCATCGCCTTGATATCAGCAACAGCAATAGGATCGATTCCGGCAAAGGGTTCATCAAGCAAAAGAAATTTTGGTTCTATCGCAAGTGAACGTGCAATTTCTGTACGCCTTCGTTCTCCACCAGAAAGCGTATATGCCTGTTGTTTTCGAATTCTTCCAATCGCAAATTCATCAATAAGTTGATTAAGTTTTTGTTTTTTTTGAATTTTGGTTAAATCTTTTCGTGTTTCGAGAATTGACCAGATATTTTCTTCAACAGTTAATTTTCTAAAAACGGAAGGTTCTTGCGGAAGATAAGAAATGCCAAGTTGCGCACGTTTGTACATTGGAAGTCCGGTAATACATTTGTTGTCCAGAAAAATATCTCCAGAACTAGGCTTGTAAAATCCAACAATCATATAAAAAGTTGTAGTTTTGCCAGCGCCATTTGGTCCCAAAAGACCAACAATTTCACCAGTGTGCATTTGAAAATCAATTCCGCAAACAACTTTTTTTCGCCCAAAAGATTTGTAAAGCGACGAAACTCTCAGTGTATTTTCGTTTGAAGTTTTATTGGAAGAATTTTCTTCAGAAAGTTCTTGCAGATTATTTTGAATTTCTAAATTTTCATTTATATTTTTTTCTTCTTGCATAAATTTTCCTTATTTACAGATTTTGTTGAAATTATTTTATTCTTCTG
>CAZDAY010000396.1:0-1280 GCA_964503435.1 uncultured Treponema sp. | reverse complement strand
TTTAGTTTCTGTTGTTCTTGCAGCAAAAATTATTATTATGATTTTCTAAAATAAAATTTAAAACTAAAACTTTAAGCCTCGCTAAAAACAGTGAGGCTTTTTCTTTTTTGATTTGACTTTGGAGCACATCTTTTGCGTTTACCGTCCTTTCGCACTTGCGCTATCGCTCCATTCTTCCGCTTCGCTACAGAACGCTCAAAGAGCGGTGCTACAGCACGGGCTACGTCTTCTGTCCAAAATAAATTTTATTTTCTAAGCAAGGAATTTTTTAATTCTTAAAATTTAAAAATCAATTTTAAATTTTTTCAGTAATTCATTTTTAAGCCTTTTCAAATCATCATCAACTAAACCAAGATTTTCTGCATTTCCTACATCTTTCATTGCATTTTCATAATTTCCCAAATAAAAATACGAAAGTGCACGTCTATAATAAACATGGCTTTGAAAAGGTTCTAATTGCAAAGATTTATTATAATATTCAAGTGCAGTTTTGTGCTGGTTTCTTATTGCATAAACAATTCCCAAATAATAATACGCTTTAAACGCCTTTGGATCTAATTCTAAACATTTATTGAAATCACTTATTGCATCATCATAATTATTGTTTGCGAAATTTGCCATTCCTCTGTGTTTATAAACCACAGAAATTACTGTTTTATCCAATTCATCCTTTGCATCAATAATTTTTGAATAAATTTGAATTGCAACTTTAAAATTTCCTTGATTATGTTCATGCAAGGCCTTTAAAATTAAATCATCAATGCTTTCTGAATTTCCAAAATTCAGTTCAGAATATAAATCATTTTTTGTTTCTTTCGTAAAATTTTTATCGGTTGATAATTGATCAACTTTTTCATAAAAGGTATTTCTTCGAGTTGAAAGTTCCTGCTGAAGTTTATTTTGGTAATCACGAATTTCCTGAAAAATTGTATCAGCCAAACACAAACTGGCATTTATAGAAGCGAGTTTTCGGCGCAAAGGTTTATCAAAAGGATTAAATTCCGCCTTGTAAATCAATTCATGCTCAACTTCAGCCCAGGCATCTTGTAAAATGGTTCGAATTTGTATTTCACAGAGCAAAGATTCTGGAAGCGAAAGTGTATTATTTTCTGGCACACAATCTTCTGGAATTTTTATAAGAACATGCACTGACTCATAGCCAAATTCCCTAAAAGACTGATTTGCACCTTTTATTTCAACTTCCTGTACATCAAAATTATTTTCAATTATTTTTTGAACAGTTTGCAAATCTTCTAAAAACGGACAAATTACTCTAATTC
>CAZDAY010000395.1:0-1282 GCA_964503435.1 uncultured Treponema sp. | reverse complement strand
AAAGAATTCTTCATAAAGTTTTAGTAAAATCTTTAAATATCTTATTTATAAAAAAAGCAAAAGCCTTATAAAAAAGCTTTTGCTATATAAAACAAACGAATTTAAAAATAACTATTTTACACTTCCACTATATAAAAGGTTCATATCATTTTCGTTATCGTAAATTTCAACTTTCCAAAAGTTAAGAGGCAATTCTTCTGCAATGCCTTCACCAGGTTTGTCTTGTCTGTAAATATAATCACCAAGTTTTGCATAAACTTTTGTAATCACAGTTCTGTCATTGTCTCGAGTTGAAAGAAATTCACGAGCTTTATCTCTGTCCATTTGAATCATAAAAGAAATGGGTTTTATTGACCAAGCTGACATTGTGCCAACTGCCACTGGTGCATAAATTTCATTACATTTTTGTTCCAAATATGCAAAATCAATGCCTTCAGTTCCATCTAGTTCGTTCCAAGTAACTTTCTTTTCCCATACATTAAGTATATTATTATCTTTTACAAATGAAACTAAAAATCCTCCTTTGTCAAAATCGTAATCACCAAAATTCCATTTGAATGTATATACAAATTCAGTTCCAATTTTAGAAAGGGATTCATTAAATTCTTTTGTACAAGCATCTAACAAATCTTGTTTTGCAAATTCATCAGAACCACATTTTACAAGTTCATCATTATAAAAAATTCTTATATATTCGTTGATTGCATTTTTTTTGGAATACGACTTATTGAGAGCAAGAATTAATAAATCTTTATAGTTCAATTTATTTTCTTCTGAACTAATAAATTCAAGTTCATTATTTACTAATGATTCTCGTTTATAAATTAAGGTTTCTTCATCATCAGAAATTGTAAGAACATCACCATCAAGTTTTCCTGTATAATGATAAGTATATTTTTGAGAATAAAAAGAAAAACCATCATCATCAGAAAATTTTATATCCATAGATAAAGTTCCATCTGGAGAAAATTGGTAAGTATTTTCGCTTGCCTCACAAACATTTTTGTAGCCTTTAAAATCAACATTTTTTCCGTCATTCCAATATTTAAAAAATTGAAGGCTAAAACCATTGTCGCTAGTGAACTTATATCCAGCAACGCCATCTTCTGCAAAACCGTAAAAAACGCTTAATGTAAAACAAATAAATAATGTAAAAAATTTACTTGTCTTTTTGGAAAAAAGATTCATGTTAAAACAACTCCTTTTTGAGTGAATATTGCTCTTATAATATAAAAACTTCGTTTTAACTTCAATGTATATTTTGTTAAGTGTATTTGACAAT
>CAZDAY010000394.1:0-1283 GCA_964503435.1 uncultured Treponema sp. | reverse complement strand
GCATAAACCCATTGAAATTTTACGCTGTCGGCTCCAGCTTCTTTGCAAGCATAAATCAATTCTTTCGCTTTTTCAAAGGAACCGCCATGACTTGTTCCAATTTCAGCAATTATATTCATTTTAAATCTCCAATTTTTTTTAATTCATCATCCTAAACTCTTACTGAGTGTTTCTATGCTGCTCAACAAGCACCTGCCGAAGTCTGATTCAGAGGCTGTTGATAAGAAAAATTAAAACTTATAGTTTCTGAAACAACCTCTCTGCCGACTGTCAGAGTGCAGAATGACAAAACTAAAAAAGTTCTAACTGTAAATTTTTTTCAATTAAATATGATTTTTGATTTGCAAAACTAATTATATCTGTATCAGAAATTTTTCCAAGTAAAATAGGTGAGTGAATATTATTTTTACATTCTTCATAATTTTTTTTAGCAATTTCTGGATTTTGATTTGCATAACAATATTTGCATGCATTTGGACAAGTGTTATAAGCGCCAATGTCATGACTTATAATGCAATTACAATTTTTACGCATTCCGTGATGTTTTAAATTTTTAAAATTTAAATTTCCGTTTGCTTTAGAAAGAATATCAAAACTAACGCAGCCGCTTTTTAAGATTCCATAATTTTTAAAGGTTTCTTTTGTGGCACAAGTTTGCAAAATAATTTTATGTTTGTGAGCAATTTTTGACATTTCACGTGCAAGTTCATCTTTTTCTTCGGGCTTTAGTTCTTGAAGTTCACTGAAATTTTCTTCAAGTTTTTTATAAAATTCAACAAAACTGAAAACGCATCTGTCAATGTGTCCGCTTAGTCGGACTGCCATGTGTTCAAAAGTAATTAAATGCTGCTGAATTGTATATTTTTTTGTTAAAAAAACCGGATCGTATCGCCAGCAGATTTTTTCCTTGCCAACAATTTTTTCAAGTTTTAAAAGTGTATCAATACTTTTGTCGATGTTTGGAACATTTGGTTCTATGTCTTTTCCGTACGCCGTGATTGTGTAAAAAAAATACGTATTAAATTTATCAGAAATTTCATGCAGGCGCGGCAAAATCGGTTAATAATTTTTAGAACAAAAAAGCACACAGTCCACAATATCTGGCCTAAGTTCGTATCTTGAAACTTTTTGGGGAAACATAGGATTTCTTACAAAAACAAAGCCTTGCTTAAAGCGTTCTAAAAGCCAGTCAGAAAAATATTGAACAGTGTCAGTTCTTGCTCCCGTATTGATAATCATATTTTTAATTATATGAAAAAGTTTTTCCTTGAAAAGATATGATT
>CAZDAY010000393.1:0-1284 GCA_964503435.1 uncultured Treponema sp. | reverse complement strand
TAGTCAAAATATTTGACTATTAGCAAAATATGGTTTATACTAAAAAAGTAAAAATTTTAACATAGATAAATATAAAATTCTTCGAAATTATTCCTTCATGCACTCATAAAAAAAACAATGACTAATCAATCTTATAGAAAATCATCATTATAAACGACACTGTGATTTTAAATTCAAGTACTTAGACATGGTTTTAAGTTTTTTAAATTTGGAGAAATACGCTAGGGCTGTCCAAACACTTTAGAAAGTAACGGTCATTATGTATTTCAACTTGCTCAACAACAAGTCCTCAAAAATGTCTTGAAACTAAATAAGATGGTTTCGAGAACCCGCAAAACTTCATTGAGAGAACAACCCACCGTGTTGCTCAGCAAGCTGTTCTGAATAACACAATTTTATCAAAACTCGAAATTAAGCCTAATAAAAAAATTTAATTGTTAAGAATTCGGTCTTGAACAACAAACAATATTTTCGCTAAAAAAATTTTTCTGTCCACAAATAAAAAAAGATCACCAAGAAACAAATCTTAGTGATCTAAAATTTAATTTAATCAGAATATGTTATTTTAAATTAAGATTGATTTTCATCGTTATCAATTCTATCAATTCCAATTACATAGTCTGGGGCAGTTATTTCAACAATTTTTACACCGCTGCTTCCCCTACCCTGCTTTGGAATAGAAGATGCATTTATTCTTAAAGAAGTTCCTTGACTTGTTATACACATAATACTGTCATTTTCTTTTATCGTTAATGCACCAACAATTTCTCCTTTTTCATCAATGTTTCCAAATACTCTTTGACCGCCAGTTGCACGACCATGAGCAGAAAAATCATCAAATTCAACTTTTTTTCCAAAACCTTTTTCTGTAATTACTAAAAGCGTTGTATTAGGAATTACTGGAGTTGCAGCACAAAGTTCATCACCTTCAGAAAGTTTCATACCACAAACACCACGACTACTTCTGCCCACAGGACGAACATCTTTTTCAGAAATACGCAATGCCTGACCACGACGACTTACAAGCATAATTTCAAAATCGCCTGTAGAACGAACTGTACTTACTAATCTATCTCCATCATCTAATCGAATTGCTTGAATACCTTTAGACTTTGCATTTCTTAATTCAATAGTTGGAGTCTTTTTTACAACCCCATTGGCTGTAACCATAAAAAGATATTCTGTATCTTTAAATTCTTTGATTCTTTCAATAATTGTAATTTCTTCATCAGCGGAAATTTGAAGTAAACTTTTTATATGAGAACCACGACTTGTTTTATTTGC
>CAZDAY010000392.1:0-1287 GCA_964503435.1 uncultured Treponema sp. | reverse complement strand
AAAATTCAATTAAATTTATCTGGCTTTATCACAAATGCAATTTTCTTGACGGCATAATTTTTGGGAAGTATTATATTTTATACATTTGGAGGAATTTAAAATGGCATATACACCAAAAGATGAGCGTTATGAAAAACTTGAATATCGAAGGTCTGGAAAAAGCGGACTTTTGCTTCCGCCAGTTTCACTTGGACTTTGGCACAATTTTGGAGATACTTCCGATTTTGAAAATATGAAGCAGATGATTTTTACTGCGTTCGATAATGGAATTACGCATTTTGATTTGGCAAACAATTATGGGCCAGAACCTGGAGCAGCAGAAAAAAACTTTGGCCGCATTTTTCAAAGTGAATTAAAACATTACCGCGACGAAATGATTATCAGTACAAAAGCGGGCTACTTAATGTGGCAAGGACCTTATGGCGATTGGGGAAGTAGAAAATATCTTTTAGCATCGCTCGATCAATCATTGCAAAGAATGCAATTGGATTATGTTGATATTTTTTATCATCATAGAATGGATCCAGATACGCCTTTGGAAGAAACAATGGGTGCACTTGCTCATGCAGTCAAAAGTGGAAAAGCACTTTATGTAGGACTTTCAAATTATGACGGCGCCAATCTTGAAAAAGCAACAGCAATCTTGAATGAATATCGTGTTCCATTTGTAATCAATCAAAATCGTTACAATATTTTTGATCGTAAAATTGAAAACAATGGACTTAAAGAAACTTCAGCAAAACTCGGAAAAGGAATTATTGCTTTTAGTCCATTGGCACAAGGACTTTTAACTGACCGATATTTAAATGGAATTCCAGAAGACAGCAGAATTAAAACAGATGGAAGATTTTTAAAAGAATCTATCCTCACTGAAAAAAAACTTTTACAAATTCGTCTTTTGAACAAACTTGCAATTTCCAGAAAACAAACTTTGGCAGAAATGGCACTTGCCTGGATTTTAAAAGATGAAGTCGTAACATCAGTTCTTTGTGGAGCATCAAAACCTTCTCAAATTCTTGACAACATAAAAGCTACACAAAATATAAAGTTTACAAAAGAGGAAATTGAAATTATCGACAATCTAAGCGATGACACAAAATCAATAGAAGAAATTAACGAAATTTCAATTCCAGAATAAAACTGAAAAAATTTTTATAAGATGATAAAAAAGTGGAGCACGGTTGTATGGCATTGTTGCACGATAAAAACTGTTATTGACGGACTCGCTCATTAGGCACTCGAAAAGACAAAAAAAACAAGTACGGCAAAGTGTCATATTCCTCTGTG
>CAZDAY010000391.1:0-1295 GCA_964503435.1 uncultured Treponema sp. | reverse complement strand
TTTTCTGGCGCAAGTGCCAGTCACACAATCAAAATTTAAATCGACTCAACTGCCTTTGCTGCTTCATCAACATAATTAACGTCGAGTTTTTCAATTTCTCCATTATCAACTGTGCGCGACATATTTTGTTCAATTGGAATTCGTGCAAGAACTTTTAAATTAAAATCTTTTGCAATTCCTTCTATATTACTTTCGCCAAAAATCTTAATTTCTTTTCCACAATCAGGACATTTTACATAACTCATATTTTCAACTAAACCAAGAATTGGAATGTTCATTTGATTTGCCATATTTGCAGCTTTTTCAACAATAACCCGAACCAACTGCTGAGGTGAAGCTACAATAATAATTCCGTCAATCGGTAAAGACTGAAAAACTGTTAAAGGCACATCTCCTGTTCCCGGCGGACAATCCACAAACATATAATCAACATCTTCCCAAACAACGTCAGTCCAGAATTGCTTTACTGCGCCAGAAATTACAGGTCCGCGCCAAATAACTGGAGTTGTTTCTTCTGGAAGCAAAAAATTCATCGACATAAGTTGAATTCCAGTTTCTGATTTTACGGATTGAAGATAATCTTCCACGTTGCCATTTTTCATTGTCATTTTTCCAGCAACTGCTCGCTCTTCTCCTAATCCAAATGCGGTAGGAATTGAAGGTCCTGTGATGTCTGCGTCCAAAATCGCTGTTCTAAAACCATCTTTGTGAACCTTGCACGCAAGTAAACTTGTAACAAGTGATTTTCCAACGCCACCTTTTCCGCTGACAATTCCAATCACTTTTTTTACGCTAGAACCTTCGTGAAGTTGCGCCTTTAAATCTCTCTTTTCACAAGATTCACCACAATTTGAACAAGTTCCGCCACAATTTGAACTCATAGTATTTCCCCCAAAATAAAGTCTATTTAAAAGATACTAAATTTTTTACGAAAAATGAAATAAATAACGCAAATTATTTAATAAAACGGAAATTTTTTGTCTTGATGTTGGAAATTTTTCTGTTAACAGCGAGAATTTTCTGTTAAGAGTGGGGATTTTCTGTTAACAGCGAGAATTTTCTGTTAAGAGCGGGAAATTTTTCTGTTAACAGCGAGAATTTTCTGTTAAGAGCGGAAAATTTTTTACAAGAAACAGTAAATTTTTCTATCAAAGCGGCAAAATTTTTTTTTGCATTGACGGGAGGATTTTTTTATTAAAGTGAAAATTTTTATGGAAAAGATTAAGTTCCCTGCTGGCACGTTAATTTTTTTTTGTAAAAATAAAACTTTTTTCTATATTAACAGTCAATTCCTT
>CAZDAY010000390.1:0-1301 GCA_964503435.1 uncultured Treponema sp. | reverse complement strand
GCAGAAGATTGTGTGACGGATTTTTTATAAGCGGAATTCTTTTTTTAACATTCGGAATTTTATTATTCTGCGTAAATAACGGCGGATTTAATTTTTTAAGTTACGTTTTTTATTCAATAAAATATTTCCTTACCAACAAAAAAAATCTTTCAGAAAATTCTAAAAAATCATATTTTGATTACTGTGCTCAAGAAAAATCAAAAAGAAACAATTCTCCAGTAGCAGCGGTTTTATGCGGAATTTTTTTTATAATTCTTAGCCTAATAGTTTACTTTGCATTTTATAACGGATAAAAATAATGCAAATGCTGAGCAATTTATAAAAAAATTCAAAATTTATGCAAAATCTGCACCCATAAATTTAAATAAAAGTTATAAAATATAACGTAAAAAAAAATTTATTTAAATCTGCATCCCTAAAATCCCTTTATTATAGAAGAATCTTTGTTTTTACATAAAAATAAAGAAACGCTCGTTCGTTGACTTCACACGCTATCGCTAGTATACTAAATGAACTTTAACACTAGATATAGCGTTAAAGGTGGAGACTTGTTCAATAAGTTTAAAACATAGCGGTCATTGAGTGTTTAGACGTTGATTAATCTACAGGTTTCGACTGTGCGGATACCGAAAGCCGAAGTGCAATCACCATGTTTCATTCTTTTTAAACAGTTTCTCTTATATAAAAAATCGAGGGGAAATATGAAAATCATCAAACGTAGCGGTGCCGAAGCAGTTTTTGACCGCAATAAAATTGAAAATGCTATAAAATCAGCAAATATTCAAGTTGATGAATATAAAAGATTATCTGAAGCACAAATTCAATCTATTGTTGATGATATAGAAATTGAATGCCATAAAGAAGGTCACGCCCTTAACGTTGAAGACATCCAGGACTTAGTAGAAAATGGAATTATGGCAAACAAAGCTTTTGACGTAGCAAAGGAATATATTACTTACCGTTATCGTCATAAACTTATGCGCAAAGAAAACACAACAGACAAGCAAATTTTGTCTTTACTTCAAGAAGCAAATGAAGAAGTTAAACAGGAAAATTCTAATAAAAATCCGACAGTTGTTTCTGTTCAACGCGATTATATGGCCGGAGAAGTTTCAAAAGATATAACCAGACGATTTTTGCTTGACCCAGATATTGAAAAAGCGCACGAAGAAGGCATTATTCACTTTCACGATGCTGATTATTTTGCCCAGAGAATGCACAACTGCGACCTTGTAAATCTTGAAGATATGTTGCAAAACGGAACTGTTATCAGCTGCTGCGATTACCTTGACGGAAGAAAT
>CAZDAY010000389.1:0-1303 GCA_964503435.1 uncultured Treponema sp. | reverse complement strand
GATATATTTGTTTAAAGCTAAAATATTAAAAGCATTTTCAGTTTTTCAAATATGTCTTTTTTCTTTTTTAAATTTTGGTTGCGGACTTGACAATTTTTATTACTTAGATGAACCTTTACAGATAAATGAACCTTATTATTCTGGAAGCGATCCATTAACGCGATATTTTAGTTTTCAGACAAATGAAAGTGCTGCAACTAGTGAAGTAAATGCTAGTTATTTAAATGCAAGTTCATCTTTTATTTTTTCTGGCACTGAAGTTTATTATAAAATTTACAATAATTATTCAACAATGCTTAGTGTTCAAAAAAATGTTGATTCTTATACTAGCGATTCTACAACTGCTTCTAGCGCTGCTTATTATTTAATAGAAAGAGAAAAATATGTTCAATTAAATACGAGTTCTGGAAATATTTCACCACTGGTTCATGTTACTGGCGAAAATAAATATTGTTATATTCGCCTTATGGATTACGGAAACAACATTGCCTATCAAAATGTTATTTGTATAGGTTCCCAGCAGTTTTCTTATTATGATCCAAATAATGCAATTTCAAATACATATTATCCTCGCCGTTCAATAGATTCTAAGTATGGCTTTAATTTTAATTCTGATGATGAAAATAATCCTTTGCCGGTTCAGGGGGATGAAGATTTTAACTATTCAAGCACAGCAAGCGAAAGTGGTGTTTGGTATGTTGATATGTATGCAATTTCTGCTGGACGAGATGAATCTTTTTCTTGGTCTTATAGTAGTCCTCTCCGTTTAGGTTCTATTACAATTTATGAAAGTGATTATGATAAATAGGAACTGTCCAATAATTTTATAATGTAGCGGTCATAGTGGTTCGGCAGGCGGATACTGAGCAAAGTCGAAGTACACCAATCTCCTGTCGAAATGACTTTACTTTGTAAAAAATAAAAAGCACTTGCAAAAAACTACAAGTGCTTTCTGTGACGCGAGGCAGACTCGAACTGCCGACCCTCTGCTTAGAAGGCAGATGCTCTAATCCAGCTGAGCTATAGCGCCAAACGTCAATAATATTATATAAATTTTTCATAAAGTTCAAGTCTTATTTCCCTAATTTTTACAAAAAAGTAAAAACTTATTTAAAAAGCATTTTTCTTCATATCTCCAAAATTTCTTCAAATCTTGTCGATAAGAGCGGAATTTTGTATTATAGTAAATAACTGAAATTTGCTGATTTAATTTTCGGCTGCATTAAGTTTTGCAAATATTTAGTTAATTTATAAATTTTATATAATTTTGTGGGAAAAAAATATGGCTGTTGAACTTCTAAAA
>CAZDAY010000388.1:0-1316 GCA_964503435.1 uncultured Treponema sp. | reverse complement strand
TGCAATCAGGGAAATTTTAACAGCGAAACTGGATTACCTTTAAGCGTTTTTAATATCAGAAAAAATCATGAACTTGGAATTTTTGAAATGGGAATGAACCGGAAAAATGAAATTTCAGAAATCTCAAAGGTTTTAAAAGCACAATATGCCTTAATTACAAATATTGGAACGGCACACATTGGAATTTTGGGAAGTCGTCAAAATATTGCTGAAGAAAAATCTAATGTTTTTAATTATTTGTCTTTGTATAAGGAAAAAAATCAAAATGCTGTTGCGTTTATTCCAAAAGATGATGATTTTTGTGATTTTTTGAGTGAAAAAGCAAAATCCTTGGGCGCAAAAATCGTTTATTATGGCGAAAATTCTAATCCTTATATTTCTGATGTAAAAGATTTGGGCTTAAAAGGTACATGTTTTAAAATTGACGGAATTCAAGCTTCACTTTCAATTCCTGGAAAATATAATTTTAAAAATATTCTTGGTGCGATTGCGGTTGCTCAAGAACTTGGCTTAACTTCTGCTCAAATTGCAAAAGGCGTGTCGTCTTTAAAATCAATGTTCGGAAGAAGTCAGGTTTTGGAAGGAAAATATATTGTAATTCAAGATTGTTATAATGCAAATCCGGATTCTATGGAAAAGGCAGTTGATTTTTTTTCATCAATCTCGCTGGAAAGTTTGCAAAAAGGTCAAGAAAATCCGCAGAAAACTGAAAATTCTCAAAGTCAGGCAGAAAATTTAGAAAATCAGCAGAAGCAATCAGAAAATCCGCAGAAAAAAGTTTTAGTTTTAGGTGATATGCTTGAACTTGGAAAAGATTCGGAACTTGAACATAAAAAACTTGGTGAAATTTGCTTAAAATCTAACGCTGATATTTTAATTTTTGTTGGAACTGAAACGAAAACGTCTTATGAAATCGTAAAATCGAGCAGTTTTAAAGGAAAATTATTCTTTTTTGAAGGAAAATCCGACGAAACTATAGAAAAACTTTCAAATTGTATAATGGAAAATACAAAAAGTGGCAGTTGTATTTTAATAAAAGCATCCAGAGGTTTGGCTTTGGAAAGAATAACGAAAATTATTCAAAAAGAGGCTGATTTTGACTGAACATATTTTTTTAGCAGATAAACCGATTTCTGAAAATAATAAAGTGGATTCTATTTTTCTCGTTTTAGTTTTGCTTTTGTGGGGACTTGGGCTTTATACTCAATTTGTTTGTACGCAGGAAAAGGCAATTTCCTTACATTTTTCTTCAAAATATTATTTTTTTTACAGACAAGTGATTTTTTCGGCACTTGGACTTTTTGTTTTTGCACTTG
>CAZDAY010000387.1:0-1318 GCA_964503435.1 uncultured Treponema sp. | reverse complement strand
GAAATGCTCTGAATCCTGGAGACTTATCTTATAAGCCACTTGAAGAATTTGGAGCACTTTTTGTTTATCCCAGAACAGAAGACAAAGATGTAATTTCACGAATTGCTGATAGTGATGCAATTTTTCTAAATAAAATAAACATTACTGAAGAAATTTTATCTCACTGCCCTAATTTAAAATATATTGGAGTTCAGGCAACTGGTTATAATGTAATAGATTTGGCTGCATGTAAAAGACACGGCGTTACGGTTACAAATGTTCCGTCTTACAGCACATCTGGCGTTGCGCAATTAACTTTTGCTTTTATAAGTGAATTTGCCTGCCACACACAACTTCACTCTGACAGCGTTATGAATGGCGATTGGACAAGGGCAAAAGATTTTTGTTATTGGAAAGTTCCGCTCATAGAACTTGAAGGAAAAACTCTAGGAATTTTCGGTTATGGAAATATTGGTCGTCGTGTAGAAAAAATTGCAAATGCTTACGGAATGAATGTAATTGTTTGCACAAGAACGCCAAATCCGCAAATAAAAAATCCTGTAAACTTAGAAAATTTATTTAAACAATCTGATTTTTTGACTTTACATACTCCACTTACGGCGGAAACTCGCGAAATTGTAAACAAAAAAACTTTATCGCTGATGAAAAAATCTGCTTATCTTATAAACACAGCGAGAGGACTTCTTGTTAACGAAGAAGATGTTCGAGAAGCGTTAGATAATGAAAAAATTTCCGGTTATGCCGCGGATGTAATTAGCGAAGAACCAATGAAAAAAGATAATCCCTTGCTTAAAGCAAAAAATTGCATTTTAACACCACACATTGCTTGGGCAGCAAAGGAAACTCGGCAGCGATTATTAAATATTGTTATAGAAAATTTTAAATCTTACTTGAATGGAAAAGCGCAAAATGTTGTTTCATAAAAACTTATGAACTTATACTTTCTTGCATTAAAGCCTAGCCCCGATTGTAGCACCGCCAACGGCGTTTTCTGCAAAATTTACAGTTAGTTTTTTTTAGACAAACAATTTAACTTCTGTATTTACTGATTCCGAAACGACATGTCTGCCGACAGGCAGAATTCAGAATAACAAATTTTGCAGAAAATGAAGCGAAAGCGGAAGTGCGAAAAGCGGGTCGAAGTCGAAAAATTCGCTTCAAATCCAAAAGTAAAGCAAAATCAAAATTATTTAACTTTACAAAAATCTTGTAAATAAATAAACTTATATTATATTTGAGGTTAAAGAGGTAAAATTATGGGAAAAACTATCGCACAGAAAATTTTTGATGCTCATATGGTTGACAATCCATTCCCTGG
>CAZDAY010000386.1:0-1321 GCA_964503435.1 uncultured Treponema sp. | reverse complement strand
TTTTATTACTGACAAAAATTTATAAACTCCCAAAAAATTTAATTTATTTAATCCAAATATCAAGTTTTAAAAAATAAATTTATCAAAACCCAATATTAAACCCATTTAGCAAAATTTTCATTCACTAATCATCAAATAAAAATAATCTCACATTCAAGATTAAAACCAAATTTTTCTTTAACTTTAGTTTGCGCAAGTTTTACCAAATTTTTTATATCTTCTGCACAAGCATTTCCGTTGTTTACAATAAAATTTCCGTGCCAGCTAGAAATTTCCGCTCCGCCAATAACAGTTCCTTTCAGCCCACATTCATCAATAAGTTGACCGCTGGGAGCATTAAAATTTCTATTGTTTTTAAAAACGCTTCCAGAACTCGGCTTATTAAAATGACCTTTTAAAGTTCTGTCCTGAATATATTTTTGATTTTCTTCATGCAAAAAATTCTGAATTTCAAAAGGAGCATCCTCTTTTTTTTCAAAATTTTCCGGACACAAAACATCCGCTTTTAAGCAAACTTTTGTTATTAAATAATTTTTATCAGTAAAAGGAGAAATTTTGTAAGCCCAAGAAGAATCATCTTTATTATTTTGATAGATTTTTATTACACTTTCAAGATTTTGCCTATTTTTAAAAAAAATTTTTTTGTCATTTTTATTTTTTGATTGATTTTTTAAAAGATTTTCCAGTTCATCCAAATCAATATATTCAATCTTATTTATAAATTCCCTAATTTCCACTGAATAACAGCGGGCATTCATATAAGTTGCACCACCCAAACTTGCCGGAAGCCCCGCAAATTTATCTAAAGTTTTCAAACCTTTTTTTTCGCAAAATTCTAAAAGATTATTTACCAAAACTCCGGAACCGCAAACAATCTGTGCTGATTTTACATCATTGCTTTGTTCTGATTTTTCTGCAAAGTTTTTGTCAAATGACTTGCCCGATACGTCAAAAAATTTACCGTCAAATTTTTCTGCAAGGTCGCCCGAAAATCCTTCAACAAAAATTTCATTAAAATTTTCTGTAGAAATAATTGCGCCTCTAAAACCATTATCATCAACAACAAGATTACTTCCCGCACCCAAAATATAAGTTTTAATTCCAGCAAGTTTCAATTCACAAAGTGCGTAAAGACAAGAAAATGTATCTTTTGGGCAAACAAACAAATCAGCTTTTCCACCAACCTTCATTGTTGTGTGCTTAGTCATATCTTCACTAAAAAAAATACTTCCATTATAATTTTTTGAGTTTAAAATATTTTTGCCAATTTCTTGTGTATCCAAATCCATAATAAAATATTATAATAAGAAAGCATTTAAAT
>CAZDAY010000385.1:0-1322 GCA_964503435.1 uncultured Treponema sp. | reverse complement strand
CTCTGTTAACCATCAAATCCCACGGAAACAGAAAACTGCCAGTCCTCTGGCAAACCTAAGTTGTTGACATAATAATTTAGCCCGCCGTGTAGCACCTTTAGTTCCGGAGCGTTAGCGTAGGAATGAGCGTATAGCGAAGTGCGAAAGGGCGGTTAGCACAGCGGATGTGCTCCAAAAAAAATTAAAGAAGACCTGTGCTTTCGTCAATTCCCATCATAATGTTCAAACATTGAACTGCTGCACCAGACGCGCCTTTTCCTAAATTGTCAAATCGAGAAGTTATTACAATGCGCTCGCTGTTTCCGCAGACGAAAAGTTGCATTTCATTTGTGCCAGCCAAATTATTTGCACCAATAAATGCTTCGGTTAAAATGTTTTCGCCGTTTGGCTCTTGAACGTGAACAAAATTATTTTTTCCGTAGTGCGTTTTAAAAATTTCTGTTAAATTTTGTGGATTGATTTTTTTGTTCAAAAGTCGCGTGTGCAAACCTATAGAAACTGTCATTCCTTGAAAATAATCACAAACGTAAGGATTAAAAATTGGCTCGTAAGTTAAACCGGAAATCAATTTTATTTCTGGAAGATGTTTGTGATTTTGGTTTAGTGCGTAAAGGCGTGGCGAGTCTAACTCTGGATTACGGTTTGGCTCTTCATACCTGGCGATTGCTTTTTTTCCGGCACCTGAATATCCGCTTACTGCGTGAATTACAACTGGATAATCTTCTGGCAGAATTTGGGCTTTTACCAGTGGATATAAAATGGCGATTGCTCCGCTGGCATAACAGCCAGGAACTGCAACTCGTTTTGAATTTTGGATTTTTTCGCGGAAGGTTTTATCTAGTTCTGGAAATCCGTAAGCCCAGTCAGGTGATGTTCGGTGGGCAGTTGAAGCATCGATTATTTTTGTGTTTGGATTTGTGCAAAGTTCTACGCTTTCTTTTGCTGCGGCATCTGGAAGACATAAAAATGTGTAGTCTGATGCGTTTATCATTTTTTTGCGTTCAGCGGAATCTTTTCTCTTTTCTTCGCTGAGTGTTAAAAGTTCTATATCGCTTCTTTTTGCAAAGCGTTCAAAAATTTTGAGGCCGGTTGTGCCTTCTTTTCCATCAATAAAAATTTTGTAAGACATAAAAACATTATATTTACTGTTGATTTCCTGTCAATGTCGATGTTGGTGTTGATGTTGATGTTGGTGTTGATGAACTGGCAGTTTTTTAAGTTGACTGCTGCTTGTGCCGCCGGGCTTGTGAGTTTTTGTTGTTTTTTTGTTTATATCTAAAAAATACTGTCTAAAAAATACTTGACTTTTATGGAACGGGGGG
>CAZDAY010000384.1:0-1333 GCA_964503435.1 uncultured Treponema sp. | reverse complement strand
TATAAAAGTCATGTCATGGAGCTGTCCAACAAGAATAAAAACTTGAAATTAAGGCTATTTAGTGGATTTTGGAGGATTGTGGATTATGAAAAATTCAGAAAATTTATCGCCGGAAGTTTCTCAGGAAAACTCTAAGTTATCGTCAGAAAATTCACTGCAAAACTCGCAGTTTACTCAAGAAATGTCGCCAGATTTACAGGAAAAAATTGCAAATTTACAGAAATTTATAAACGAATCTTCTCAAATTGTATTTTTTGGAGGCGCAGGAGTTAGCACAGAAAGTGGAATTCCAGATTTTAGAAGCACGGACGGACTTTACAATCAAAAATGGACATATCCGCCAGAAACAATTTTAAGCAAAACATTTTTTTATTCAAATCCACAGGAATTTTACAGATTTTATCGCGAAAAAATTTTAATTCAAGGAATAAAACCAAACGCAGCACATTTCAAACTTGCTGAATTAGAAGAAAAAGGAAAACTTTGTGCAGTTATAACCCAAAATATTGACGGTTTGCATCAGGCAGCCGGAAGCAAAAAAGTTTACGAATTGCACGGAACAACGCTAAAAAATTATTGCATAAAATGTGGCGCTTTTTACGACATAAATTACATTTTAACAAATCAAGATTCGCAGGGAATTCCTCGCTGTGCTAAAAAAAATTGCAACGGAATAATAAAACCGGATGTTGTTTTATATGAAGAAAATTTAAACGAGCAAACATTAAATTCCGCAATGCAGGCAATTTTAAACGCTGATATGCTAATTATTGGCGGAACTTCTCTAAGTGTTTATCCGGCAGCAGGTTTAATAAGATATTTTTCTGGAAAACATTTAGTTTTAATAAATCGCGATCCAACTCCAAGCGACTCTTACAGCGATCTTGTAATTCACGGAAGTATTGGAAAGGTTTTATCGCAAATTAAATGTTAATCTTTTGTTTGCAAGGAAATTCTCTGGCTCATAAGTGAATTTAAACCCAAAAGATTTGCTTTTACTTGCTCAAGATTTTTTCCAGCAAGTGCATTATCGCAGGCAAAACTCACCTTTGTAATTGAAGCAAGAATTTCCTGTTCAAGTTTTGCACCTAAAATTTCATCAACAAGTACAAGAGATTTTGCATTTTGCGAAAGTTTTAAAATTTCAGATTTTTCATCTTCAAACTGAGAATTTAAATTTCCTGATTTTTCAACAAGCAAATCCATTGAAGAAACAATTCTTTCTATTAAAGAAGGCATATTTTCTGATTTTTTTTTCTTATCAGATTTATTTTTTCCAAAAAGTTTATTAAAAAATCCCATAATTTTTCCTAGATTATTTCAAATTTTATAT
>CAZDAY010000383.1:0-1334 GCA_964503435.1 uncultured Treponema sp. | reverse complement strand
GATGTAGAAAATTCATCTTTTGAATCAGGAAAATTTGGCGTAAGAAATGGATTTGTAATAAACTTTCCGTCGATTTTTGAAATTTGCCAGGACTGTGAACTTGAAAGCAAATAAGGCTCAACTTTAAAATCTACAATTTGTGCAACTTCATTATCCAAGTCAAGTGCACAAGGCCAGAAAAGTGTCATTCCGTTTAGTGCATTTTTTTGATTTTGCAAAACTGACCACAAAGAATAATTTACATTTTCAGTAATTGAATTTGTACTTGTTCCATCGCTATTTTGATTGCTGAACATGGAAAGCCGGAAATTTGAAATGTCGGCAGTAAGAGTTTCTTTAAAATACATTCCAAAAGTAAAGATTTGTCTTGTAAAAAAATTATTGCTTTCAACTACTGACCAATCGTTAGTTAAATCAATAGTATAAGGCTGAGTTGCAACAAAGGCTTTTCCACCATCAAGAATAAAATTTTCAAATTTACGGCAATCTTCTCTGGAAAAATTACTTGTTCCCAAAACAACTAAAGGAATATCCTGTCTTGGAGCAAAAGGCAATTCTAAACGTAAAACATTTACTCCCATACTTTTAAAAAATGCTTCTATATAAGAATAATCTGTATCCAAAGAAAGTCCATTTCCAACTAAAATCTGAACATTATGTTCTACTCCCCGCACAAGATTTAAAAGTTTTAAATCCAAATCATATTCAAGCGAAGAAACGTTCATTATAAAAGGAATAAGTCTTGTTTTTCCCAGATAATTTAAAGTGATTGCAGAATAAACATTTACATAAGACGACGAATTTTTAGAAGCGGTTTGAAGTTGTTCAAAGGGAATTTGATTTTGAACAAGCTGCCTTTTTACAGAATCTTTTGAAGCGTTATGCTGCTCATAAATTATTTTTGATGATTTTGATGCAAGATTTTCCAAATAATCATCAATATCTTTTACTTGCGGATAAAGATTTTTTAGTTCAGAAGAAACATAAAAATCTATGTAAAGATTTTGTTCAAGTTCATCAAGTAAAATTTTAGAATATTCACTAAGCGAATATTTTTTTGAAGAACTTGTGTCAATATTAAATTTAAAATTTAAACTGATTCCCAAAAGTAAAAAAACTGCAACAAAAGATAAAATTTTTATTTGACTAAAGTATTTTGATTTTAAGCCGCGCTTTTTTTCTTGCATAAAAATTGTAAACGTAAAGAAAAATCCAGACAAAATAATGAAAAATAAAATATCTGTGCTGCTTAAAATTCCTTTTGCAAAAGAATCAAAATGCCATGCAAAAGATATAAGTTTAAAAAAATCTATAAAAGTGATTGGTAAATTTAC
>CAZDAY010000382.1:0-1342 GCA_964503435.1 uncultured Treponema sp. | reverse complement strand
CCGCACCAGAAGTTTTGTAAAGCGGAAAAAAAGCGCCTTCTTTTGCAGTTAAATTTATTTTTACTCTGTTTGTCATTTTTTTTTATCTCCCAAATCATTTTATTTATTTATAAGTTTTAAACAATTTTACATTTCGCGAATTACAGATTCAAATCATTTTATTTAATACTTTTTGAACCGTAAATCAACTGACATTTTTTTTCACTGACAATCAAATTTTTTGTGAATTCAATTATATCATTTTTGCTAACAGAACGTATACATTTACAAATTTCCGATGTTTCAAGCAAATCAAATCCAAGTGAATTATAATTTTGCAAACGTTTCATAAGATATTCTGGATCCTCGCTTCCAATAATTTCTTCGCCACAAACATGTTCAACAGCATTTTCATATTCAAAATCCGAAATTTCTTTAGTCAGAAAATTTGAAATTACACTTTCCATTTGACTTTTTAGCACAGCAATATTTTTTTTATCACAACTTGCACTTGCACACCAAACTGCAGCATTTTCATAAAACGTAAAAAAACTGAAAACATTATAACACAAAGCCATTTTTTCTCTGATTTGATTAAAAAGTCTGCTCGACATAGAATCGCCGGCAAAAGCATTAAAAACCGCACCCACAAAAAAATCTTTCATTTTAAAAGGAAGTTTTATATTGTACGCTTCAAAAAACTGAATTTGCTTAAAATGTGATTTTGTAATTTTATTTCCGCTGCTCCATTTTAAATCATTTTCAAAATAATATTCATCTGGAAAATTTAAAACTTTCCTGTGAACATTCATCTTGTTTAATTTTTCTTCGATTAAATTTTCATCCAAATTTCCAGCCGCAATTACAATAAGTTCTCCGTTCGCAAAAAATTTTTTGTACCAGTCCAAAACCATTGTACGAGAAAGATTTTCAACATCATCAATACTTCCCGTAATGCTTCGAGAAATTGTCTGATTTGGCCAAATTGAATTTGCTAAAACATCCAGTGCCTTTTCATCACAATCATCTTCAAGTGAAGAAATTTCATTTTGAACAACAAGTTTTTCTCTAAAAAATTCATCTTCTGGAAAAACTGCATTTTCTGTAAGTTCGCAAAGCACATCCAAAGCCTTAGACAAATTTTTATTTTTGTTTTCAGCAACCGGAATTGTGCAGTAGAAACAAACATTTTCGCGTTCTGTAAAAGCGTTTATGTAAGCGCCCATTCTGTCAAAGGTGCAGGAAATTTCTTGAGTTGAAAATTTTTTTGTTCCTTTAAAAACTAAATGCTCCGTAAAGTGCGAAATTCCGGCAAGCGAAAGTGGCTCAAAGCGACTTCCTGTTTTTATCCAGAATCCAATGC
>CAZDAY010000381.1:0-1357 GCA_964503435.1 uncultured Treponema sp. | reverse complement strand
CTTGTTTCCTGCGCAAAAGATGATGGCAAGACATTGTATCTTTACAACTGGACTTATTACACGCCAGATGAAGTTTTACGAGATTTTGAAAAAGAATTTGAATGTACTGTAAAAGTTGACAGTTATGCGTCAAACGAAGAAATGTATGCAAAACTTAGAGCCGGTGCAAAAGGATATGATATTGTTGTTCCGTCTCAAGATTATGCTTCAATTATGATTGCTCAGGGAATGTTGCGCGAAATTGACCAGTCAAAAATAACAAACAGAATTTATATAAATCCAGCAGTTTTGGAAAAAGCAACTTATGATTCACAGATGAAATATTGCGTTCCTTATTATTTTGGTGCTGCGGGAATTGCTGTAAATAAAACAAAGATTCAGGAAGGAACTTACGAAAAAACATGGAATATTTTTGCTGACAAAAAATTTGAAGGTCATGCCACAATGATGGATGATATGCGGGAAGTTTTGGGAGATGCCTTAGCATATCAGGGACACAGCGTAAATTCTTTAGACGAAAATGAATTAAATTCAGCAAAAGATTTAGTTTTAAGCCAATGGAAACCAAATCTTGTAAAATTTGATGCGGAAGGTTTTGGAAAATCATTTGCGAGCGGAGATTTCTGGCTTTGTCAGGGATATGCTGAAGTAATTTACGGCGAGGTTCCGCCAGAAAAATGGGACGCAACTATAGATTTTTTTATTCCACAAGAAGGCGGACCGTCTTATCTGGACAGCATGTGCATTTTAAAAGATGCGCCACATTATGAACTTGCAAACGAATTTATAAATTACATTCACAGACCTGAAGTTTACGCAAAATTTCTGGATGCATTCAGTTTTCCGTGTTTTGTAAATTTAGAAGCGGAACAATATATGACTTCTAAACCAATGTATTCAGCAAACCAAATGGAAAACTGCGAACTAAAAAATGATTTAGGTGAAGGTTTGGATAAATACAACGAACTTTGGCAGGAAATTCGCTTTAGTGAATAGATTTAGTGAATAGTTGATAAAAAACTACTCGCCAGAAGATTTTAAGTGTACCACAAAACTTGGAAACAGTTTTTGGAGGTGCACTTTTTTTATCAGTCCGATTTCCACTTTTAGAACGCAGTTGACTTTATTGAACAGTTTATTAAACAGACGGTTTTTTAGGCGATGGAAAAAATCTGTAAAACAAAAAAATTTATACAGCCAGAAAACTTGTGCTGAAACAGAAAAATTTTCTCTAATACAAAATCAAAATAACAAAAAAAAATCCGCAAAATAAAAAATCCTCAGAAAAACTAAAACTAAGCACCGAAAATTAAATACAAAAAATTAAAAAAAACACTTAAATAAATCTTAAAAAAAT
>CAZDAY010000380.1:0-1362 GCA_964503435.1 uncultured Treponema sp. | reverse complement strand
CAATATGATAGATTTTTACTTTTGTAATGCTACAAGAAATTGTTTCTGTATGAGGACCAATCAAGTTTGCACTTTCTGTATGGGTAGCAGTTCCACTTATGTTGAATTCCCCATAGCCAAAAGAATTGTAGCAAAGATTAAACACAGTTAAAGCATCTGTTGATGATGAAATTTTATAAGAGTCATCTTGAACAAGTTCAGCATAATTTACAGTTGGAAACGAATTCACATCATCAGCAACATCTGAACACGAAATAATAAAATAAGACATTAAAAGCACAATCAAAAATAATAGAAAATTTTTCTTCATAGAAAACATTTTACTAAATTTTTTTAATAATTCAAGAAAAATAATAAAAGTGTTATCAAAAAAGAGTTGGCAAAAAAGATAGTAAGTTATATTATAAAATCATCAAAACTTAATATAAAAGGAGAACGCAAATTAAAATGAATGAGTGGTTAATTGAGTTACTTGTTTAAGTCATAAGCGGTGTAATCGTTTATTTAATCTGCAAATGGCTTGAACAAAAACTCTAACAACTAACAAAGTTGTACAAAAAAAAGTCCGCCGCAATCCAGCGTCGGCTTTTCACTCATTATTTTAAGGCGTGAATATTTTTATGTCAATTATAATTAAAAGCGTTTTAGTTGGTGTGATTATTGGATTTATTGTTTATTTTGTAATAAGGGGAGGAAAAAATGGAAACTGAAAAAACAAGAAAACCTCGCTCAAAAGAACGTGGAAAAGGCAAAAACAACAAAGGCACACAACGAGTATTATTTCAAGTAAGTTGCCAACCAGAAGAAAAGCAAAATATTGAACTTTTAGCACAAAAAAGCGGAATGAACAAAAGCAAATTCATTTTAGAATGTGTAAGGTTTTACAAAGAAACTCACTCGTTATAACTTAAGTATACAATCCAAAAATCAGCAAAGACTTGTTAAGTAATCTTAGCAAGTTTTTTATTATTTAATAAAATTTGATATTGTCTTATCTGATAGACAGTTAAAAATTTTTGAAATTGATTAAATGAAAAAAAATTACGTATTCAAGAAGAACTTTTTTGTGAAGTTTGTAAACAAATTGATTTGTATCATTCTAAAAAATATGAGAATTTGCCTTCCGTTTTCTGCCTTAGCAATTCATTTTCCCCTATAAGTTCTTCTCTTGTCATTCATGAAAATCCAATTGGTCTAGCATCATGTCTATGACATCTTTTTCTTTTGTTTTTTATTGGCCAACATTGTACTCTCCTCATAGGGTATTATTTTTTGTCAGCCATTTACACAGTTTATTTTACAGGGGCAAGACGGTGACTGTTTTTAAATTCATTTATTCTTCATAATGCATTTTTTCTGTAG
>CAZDAY010000379.1:0-1365 GCA_964503435.1 uncultured Treponema sp. | reverse complement strand
GTATTTATAAGTTTTGGGCCAATTCCCATGTTAGAATAATTTTGATCTACGGTAACAGCGGCAATTTCCATTTGACCATCTGCATAGGGAATTAAAGAAGCACAGGCTCTAATCGCACCATCAAGTTCATAAACAATATAATCTTTGTAAGTTGTCGAAAGTTCTTCTTTTGTGCGAGGTAGCAAAATTCCTTGTTTTATAAAAGGCTGCATAAGTGCAAGAACAGTACCAATATCATCAAAATTCATTGGTCTTATTTTTCCATAGTCTTCTTTATAAATCATTGTTCCTGAACCAAAATCACTAAAAATTTCACAAGGAATACTTCCATCAAAAGAACCGTTAAGAATATGTGTTCTTGCAACGCCTTTTAAACAAGCAGATTTTGATAGTTTCAATAATCTTAAAATTTTAAAAACTGCTGACTGTTTGGTAGTTTTTTCCATGTCTTTTATCATCTGTTCGTTAGTTTTTAAAAATAAATCAACTTCATTGAGAGTTAATGCTGGAAGATTTTCTTCGGGAGATAGAGAAATTTCTTTTGGAATAATGAATGACTGTTTGTTAATTATGGCATCTTTTACTAGAAAAAAAAGTTTATCTGCGTGCAAATGAATGGCAATTTGTTCGGAAAGTTCTGTAGAAGAAATATTGTATGGTTTTCCCGCAATGCTCCAACCAATACATGGAAAAATTGGAATAAAACCATTTTGAAGAATTGTGTTTATAGATTCAATTTCTAATTTGTCAATTTCTCCACTAGAGCCATAATCAAATCCGTCTATAATACCTTTGCTGCGAGCCCTTACCCAATTTCCTATAACAGCAGTAGTTTTTTCACCAGCAAAGGCTGTCATAACTTGATTTGAAACATCAAAAGCGGCCATTTTTATTAAAGGCATTGCTTCTTCTGTGGTTATTCTACAATTATTATGTATAGACCATTTTATATTATTTTTTTGAAGGATTTCATCAATTCTTTTACTTGCGCCAGGAACGACAATAAGTTTTATTCCAGCTTCGTGAATAAGACAAATGTCTTTTATATGATTTATAAAAACAGGGGCATCAATAATTTCTTCATCAATATAAATAACAATGAGTGAATTTTTAAATCGTTTTAAATATCTAATAACATCACGAACATTATCTGCTTTATTATGAACTATATTTTCTAACATAAAATCATTATTGCGGAGGATTAAATTACTGTCAATTTGAAGATAAAATTTAAAATAAAAAAAGCCAACTAAATGACATTTAGCTGGCTTCTGGGTGGTGTGAAAACCCAATATCTTTCATTTTGCATTATAAATACACACATAACTCACACCGCATTTATAACAAAATTATAATAATTAAAAT
>CAZDAY010000378.1:0-1394 GCA_964503435.1 uncultured Treponema sp. | reverse complement strand
TGGTTGTTGAGGTTCTCGAAACCTCCAAATATAGTGGTCTGGTCATTTCGACAGGCTCAAGCCCCTATGTTTTAAACTTATTGGACAGCACCATCAAATATTGAGTTTGTTTTGTATTTCTTTTAGATTCTAGAGATTATGTGTTTATAGTATATACTTAAGGTTCTAAATAAATTTTTAATATATTTTGTTTCACGTGAAATGTTTTTTGATTAAAAAAAAAGAGCGTATTTTTCTTGTAAATGTTAGTTTATCAGAAATTTGGATTATGGAGTCATCTAAAAAAGAATGAAATAGGATAAGTGCACTTCGGTTTTGCTCTGTATCTGCATAGTCAAAAACACTAAAAATAGTGGTAAGGTCATTTAGAGAGCCTCAATGTTTCTTTATGTTCTAAACTTATTGGTCAATCCCAGAGAAAAGATTATATCTGTGTATGCCGATTTTTTTTCTCAAGCTGTCTTTCTATTTTTTTCAAAATAAGTTCGTAAGTGTGTGTAACATCATTAACTTAAGAAAATTTTATGTCATTGCCGTACTCGGTTGTTGTGCCTGTCGAAACATGATATGGCAATCTATAAAAATTTAAACTGTACAGATTATTGGACAAGCCCTTTGATGTTTTCGAAGTAAACTTATGCAATAATGACAAGATTTTTTTTAAGTTGATGATGTTAGTGTGTGGTGGGGCGTTATATAAAAACCTAATTATACATTGTACATGATGAAATTTCTTGTATTATGTTGATATGTGTAATATTTAAAATAGCTTGTTAGAAGAAAAATAATAATGATGAATATTCTTATATAAAATTTGTAAATTATTTCTTTTAACACTTAAAGTTAAACTTACACTGTCATTTTGAATTAGTTGGTACACTTTGACTTTGTTTTGTATCTGCAAAGTCGAAGCATTGTTTTGGAATCGCTGTTTTATATACATTACAGATGCGATTTTACCTTAAACTGACTGGAATCCGCTTTTTTTTATAAGTGTGAGTGGGAAAACATGGTTTTTTGAGTCTGGTCGAAATCACGAATTTAAATATTTGTATATTAAAACTACGATTATTTTGAAACCTTCAATGACTGTAAATTTCTAAAATCTTATTTTTCTAGCGAGAGATCTATCCGTAAAATTTTATGTTTCACGTGGAACTATTATATTTCTAAGCGCATAACTTTAGAACCACGTTTTTTAGACCATTTTTTCTGTCGTTCTTTTGGAATAGAATCTATGGAGTCTTGTTTAAAATTTAAGTTTTCAAACCAGTCTGATGTTTGTGTTGTTAATAGAAAAATACTTTTTGCATTATTAGTCTTCCCTTTTTCTATTAATGTATTTATAAGTTTTGGGCCAATTCCCATGTTAGAATAATTTTGATCTACGGTAA
>CAZDAY010000377.1:0-1395 GCA_964503435.1 uncultured Treponema sp. | reverse complement strand
GCTCATTTGATGAGAAAATCTTAAATTATTTTTATGATTTAAATTCTAAGCAAATTGTGGCCTTTCTTTTTGAATTTGGAAATCTTTCAAAAGAAAAATCATTTTTTGCTTCATCACAAATAAATTCTTATGAAGATTTTATTCAAGATTTTGATTGCAATGTTTTCTATAAAAATTTATTTTCAAGTCCGTCGTCTTCTGTGTTTTTGTCGCTTAACAAAAAAATACTTTATCTTAATACAGAAAAATCAGAATTTAAAATAATTGAAACTGATTCATATACTCAATCTTCTTATCGTTGGGGAATAAGTTATATCGCTTATTCAAATTTCAACAATATAAATTTCTTAAAAATTGAGGCGATATGAAAATCAGAAAAAATATATTTTTATTTCTAGTTTTAAATTTTTTTGTTCTACTTTTCGCAAATTCTCAGGATTTTGTGCGTGAGTTTTATTGGACTAAAATCACATTAGATTTTCAAACTCAAAATAAACTTATTGTGGGTTCTACGGTTTATTTAAAAGAAAATTGTAATATACATTCCACTCAAAAAATAAGTCCGTTTTATACGCTAAAAGAAGTTATTGGTCCAAGAGCGCAGGGTAGCGATTATATTTATGAAATCAAAGCTAGAAATTTTTTTACAGGAAATGAAATAACATTATCAATTTCAGGAAAGTTTTTTTTGGATCAAAGAGGTCCCTATGTTAATTTTTCATCTTCTGCTGGAAAAACATACAAAACTTCTAGAAATGAAATTTTCTGTAATAAGTCAACAAAATTAAAATTTTTCTACGAAGATGAATTCGGCTTAAATGTAAAAAAATATTTTTTGTTTGTAAATGATAAAGTTATAAGTTCAACTAATTGCGGTGCCAGCGGAAGTCTTGAATATGATTTGACTGACGACGGAATTTATCAAATTGAATTTTATTGTGTTGATCAACTTGGCAATGAATCATCAAGAATCAAAAAAACTGTAATTATAGATAAGCAAAATCCAAAATTTTCAAAAATTATTTGTAATAAAAATGATAACTGGCTTAACGAAAATTTAAATTTTAAACTTTATTTTGAAGATGAATTTCCTGGAATAAATTTGTCGTCGCTAAAATATAAACTTGCTTCAGAAGATAATTTTAAAACTTTAAATAAAAAAACAGAACTAGAAATTTCTACTGAGGGAAAATATGAAATTCAATTTTATGTGGAAGATTTATGCGGAAATTCTTGTGTGTCAGAAATTTTTAAGAAAAATTTAGATTTTACGTCGCCAAAAATTGAATATTTAACTTTTGATAAAAATGAACCAAAGTGGACAAATAAAAAAAATCACAAGTTTAATTTTACTGATGATTTCCGATTGAAAGTTATTGATAGGTTTGTCAAAAG
>CAZDAY010000376.1:0-1413 GCA_964503435.1 uncultured Treponema sp. | reverse complement strand
AAAACAAATCGAAGAACAATACAAAATAAATGGCAAAACCGATGATTTTAAACTTTGGTTTAATATGAATTTTGTAAAAAGTTCTGGCACAGATATTACAGTTTCTGTTCCTTCAAATTTTATGTGGAACAGACAAGTTGAAATGGGTTTTGTATCTGAAATTGAAAATAAAATTGAAGAACTTTGCGGTCAAACAGTAAAACTTAGTTCTACTGTTTTAAAACAAAAAACTGCAAGTGAACAAAAAACTCAAAATCTTGAAAATGAAAATTTAAGAGAATTTCAATCAAATTCTAATCAAAATAACAATGAAAATAATTCAATAAATTCAAGTTATCAAAAAAATCCAGAAGAATTTCAGTCTAAACAAAATATCAATCAAAAATTTCAAGAAACAAATGTAAAAAGAACAAAAAAACATCCTCTTCTTGACGAAAAATTTACTTTTGAAAATTTTGTAAAAGGCGACAATAATGAATTTGCTTACAGTGCGGCCCTTGCTGCGGCAAAAAATCCAGGAAAAGCATATTCCCCTTTACTTTTTTACGGCGGAGTTGGATTGGGAAAAACTCATCTTATGCAAGCCGTTGGAAATTTTATTTACAATAATTCTCAATCTAATACAAAAATTTGTTATATAAGTGCAGAAGAATTTGCAAACGAATTCACAAAATCATTACGCGACAATCAGCAAGAACAATTTAAATTAAAATACAGAGGACTTGATGTTCTTCTTTTGGATGATATTCACTTTTTGATTGGAAAAAAAGGTATTCAAGAAGAACTTTTTTATACTTTTGAAGCACTTTATAGAAAACATTCACAAATGATTTTTACTTGCGATCGTCCTCTTTCAGAATTAAAAGGAATAGAAGAAAGACTTATGTCAAGATTTAGTTTAGGAACTCCTATTGATTTAGCTCCTCCAAGTTATGAAACAAGATGTGCAATTCTTCAAAAAAAATCATTATCCTACGAAACAAAAATTAGTGATGAAGTTATAGAATTTATTGCAAAAACAATTCAATCAAATGTAAGAGATTTGGAATCAAGTTTAAAAATTATAGTAAGTTATGCTGATTTAATTCCTGGTCAAAAAATTGACATAGAAATGGTTCAAAAACTTTTAAAAGATACATTTACACAAACTTCAAATGATTCTATTAGCATTGATACAATTCAAAAAGTTATCGCTGATCATTACAACATTTCAATAAGCGACATAAAAAGTAAAAAGAGAAATAAAAAATTTGTTACTCCAAGAAATATTGCAATTTATATAGGTCGTGAACTTTGTGAATATTCATTTCCTGGTCTTGCAGAAGAATTTGGAGGGAGAGATCATACAACTATAATGCACAGTTATAATAATGTTGCTGATCAAATAAAAGTTGATTCTTCTTTAAACAATAC
>CAZDAY010000375.1:0-1425 GCA_964503435.1 uncultured Treponema sp. | reverse complement strand
AAACGCGCTCGCTCCATCTGGCAAAAATTTAAAAAATTCATTAACTTCCTGATTAAAATTTGCAAACAGTTTTCCAGACAAAATCATAAAGTTAAAAATCAAAATCCCAATCATAAAAAATATTTCTGAAATAAAATTAAGTAACTTCCAGTTTGAAATATTTCTAAGCCCAGCCAAAGAAGCCAAAGCCAAACCAATAGACGCAAAACACAACCATGAAAAATAACCTTTCGCCCTAAAATTTTCTGCGTAAAACATTAAATTTCTAAAACCGTTTATAATTTTTTTCAGTAAAATAGGAATTTTAACATCATTTTCAATCAAAGGATCTTTAAAACCTTCTTTTTGCGAAAGTTTCACATTGTTAAAAGTATAAACATCCTTATCTTTGCCAGACAAATCAATTATCAAACCTTCAGCCAAATCTTCATCAACATCAGAAAAATAAAAAACAAAATCATCTTGCGTTCTAAAATAACCAGACGAAAGATTGATTTCTTTTTGAACAAAATTCTGCGCTTGAGATTGAAAATAAGTTTTTCTCACAAACATCAAAAAAGGCATCAAAAAAAGCCATGTCGCAATGTAAATAATATAATAAAAAGTAATTGGAAGTTTTTCAGATTCAGCGTGTTTTATAAGATAAGCCCACATAAAAAATCCGGTACACATACAGACAACCGGCAGCATCAGCAAAATTCCGCCAACAAAATACGAAAAATCAAAAAATCCTGCGGTTTGCCCCACAACTAGAGATCTACAAGACATATTTACAACGTACAAGCAAGCCACCAAAATTGTACCAAACAAAATTGTCAGCAGAAAAACAAGAAAAACGTTAAAAGATTTGACAAGTGAACTTTTCATTTAATTAAGGATATCACGAGCAATTAAGAAAAACAAGAAATTAAGTTTTGGCGGGCTAGGCTTTTCTGCAAGCACAAAAAATTTTATACTTACAAAAAATTTGCACTAAAATTTAAAACTTAACCTAGGAAAATCTGTCCCTGAGGATCAATTGCAAGAATTGACTTACAATCTGAACATCTGAAACGTCCGCTTTTTGTTGCCTTTAATTTTCTTGAGCAAACCGGACAATTAAAAACCTTTGGAAATACAGACGCTGGAGCAGGAGAAACTTCGGTAAAAAATGAAAGTGCATCTTCAATACTTTCTTTAATATTAAAAAACTGACTAAATCCTAAAAGTTGGAAAACTTCGTAAACCTTTGGCTGAATACTCAAAAGAACAATGTCTCCACCTTTTGGTTTAACCAATTTAAGAAATGCTGTAAACGAACCAATTCCTGTAGAAGAAACATAATTTAAGTTTGCACAATTAAAAATCAAATTAACAAATCCGGCAGAAACAACCTTACCAATTTGCTTTTGAAAATAAACTGAATTGTAAGTATCAATATAACCG
>CAZDAY010000374.1:0-1446 GCA_964503435.1 uncultured Treponema sp. | reverse complement strand
CAAATATTGAGTTGAAGAACTTCTTCTTACGGAACTAAACCAAAATTGTGAAGAAAGTTTTGAAACTATCGGCTCAATCGCAATGTAAGGAATACAAATGTTCATCATTCCGGCTTCTTCATTGATTTTGATTTCCAAAGTTACAAGAATAACCATTTCTGACGGCGGAACTATTTGTGCAAACTGAGGATTTGTTTCAATTTGCTGCAAACGAGGACGCAAATCTATTACCTGAGTCCATGCTTCACGCATATTAGCAAGGATTCTAACAATAATTCCTTCCATTACTGACTGTTCAATATCAGTTAAATCGCGCTGAACTTTCTGACCAACATCACCTGAACCACCAAACAAACGGTCAATAATTATAAATGTAATTTCCGGAGCAATTTCAAGAACTGCATTTCCTTTCAAAGGATCCATGTTTATAACAGCCAGTGTGGTTGGAGTTGGAATAGAACGGATAAATTCTTCATAAGTCAACTGGTCTACCGAAGCAACGTGGCAATGAACAAGGGTTCGTAATTGAGCCGAAAGACTTGTTGTTGTTAAACGCGCAAAAGTTTCGTGCATATTTGAAACTGTACGAATTTGTTCTTTTGAAAATTTATCTGGACGCCTAAAATCGTATATTTTTATACGACGAGTGTCACTTACGGGTTTAAAATCATCGGCTTCTTGATCACCAGAACTAATTGCTTGGAGAAGTTGGTCAATTTCATCTTGTGACAAAACTTCATTCATGTCTTATATCCATCCTAACTGCATTTTAACAAATTATTGCTGAATTACATCTTTTGCAGTAAATCGTACATCTTTTATTCTTGAATTGCTAAGAATATCATCATTTATTTGATCACGAATTTGCTGTCTTAAAACATCTTCATTTTGCGGTCTTAAATCTTCCACTGTTTTTTCTGAAAAATAACGTCTCAAAAAATCAATAATTTCAATACGTCGTTCTGTAATTTCTGTAGAAGCCGCTTTATCATCCTTTTTATAACCAAGTACGATTGTAACGCTTACACTTGCAGGAATCGGATCGCTTGTTGAAGTTCGAATTTGCTCAAGAGATGTATACCAGTCGTAAGATTCCCGTTTAGTTGTATATTCTTCACTTATAGGAATATTTGTTTGAGATTTGCCACCCTTATTTATAACCAAAGTTGTAATAAAAACTATTGTTACAATGAGAATTATAGCAGCCACACCAATCAATACAAATTTTAAAATCTGAGGAAGAATCCCCTTTCCTCCACTTTTTTTTCCAGATGATTCTGTAATATCGCCGCCATCACCTAAGTTGTCTGCATCTTCGTCCGCCATAAAATCCTCCGTTCATAAATTAAAAATTTTAAATATTCTTACTTTCGTTATCGGTTTTTTTTGTTTTTAAATTTAATAATTTTTAAGTCATATCTAAAAACTTGATTTTTTTTACAGTGA
>CAZDAY010000373.1:0-1452 GCA_964503435.1 uncultured Treponema sp. | reverse complement strand
GTTTTTGACTATGCTATTATAATTATAAATTATGGCTACAACTGCAAATCTTTTGACATTATTAAAATTTTACGCTTCTAAGCAAAAAAGTCCTATGATTGAATATTCTGATTTTGGTGAATATTTACATCGTTATTCTAAACATCACTTAGAAGAAAATTCTGAATTAGTTATTTACTGTGGCGCAAATTATATGGAAGAAATGGAAAGTGAACTTAATAAATACATTTCTTCGCATCAAATTGTTGTGGCGCAATTCCGAAATAAAGATTTTATTTTTTTGGTTTCGTTTTATGTTGAAAAATTTGCTGCTCTTTACAAACAAATTGAAACAAATATTGCAGTTTCTTTTCCTACTTTAAGCGATATTCAAAAAAATGTTCCTCAGGAACTTGTAAGTAAGGTTGCTGCTTCTGATGTAATTTATAAATTTTTAGATAAAGAGGAATTAAACGATAAAACACTTTATTGCATTGAATTTTCAAAAGATGTGCCGTCGCTTTTATTTCCTTCACTTTTTTCTATGACAAATTTAGTTCATCTGGCATTGCGTAAGGTTCGTGAACTCATGGGTAAAGAAGAAAGTCATGATTATTTTCTGAAAAAACTTTGCGTTTCAAATCCGGGAAAAGAAATTGCTATAAAAAATTTTTTTCAGCATTTTTGTGAAAATCCAGTTGGAACTATGGAGCAGTTAAAAAATTCTAGCGAAACTTTTTTTTACTGGAGCCAGTTATGTTTTTTCTTGCGCCAGGATTATCAGAAATTAAAAGATTACACGCCAGAAGATATAAGCATTTTGCAGTCAGTTGAAATTATTGAACTTGCAGCATCTTATTACAAATCAAAAACTGCACTTAGAATTCAAAAAGAAAATGCTTTAAAAACATTAGATTCACTTTTGTTTAATCCTCCGTATTTTTACAGTTGGTCAGATATTTTAGGTTTTCAGGATAACAAGGGAAATTTGCTTTTAAAACAATATTCAGAAGATGAATTAAAAGAACATTTAACCCAACTTACTCAGGAAACTGACGGAAATAAAATGCCGGTTCTTTTGATTTTCAGAGTGAATGATGTTGACGGATATTATATTCGCAAAGAAAAAGTAATGCCTTTAATAATTAGGTTTTGTAATGATTCAAGAAGTGATGTTAAAGCTTCAATCGCTAAAAAATGGACAAAATGTCTTATGAATTTTGAAACGCTTCCAGAAATGAAAGAAAGTGCCGCTTTTGAACGTTGCATTGAAATGGAAGTTAGAGAATCAAATCCAATTCTTTATGCGCTTTTGAATTCTTCTTTTTTACCTGTAATTGCCATAGAAGACCAGACGCCTGGAAAAATTTCTTTGTTTAGAAACGGGAATTTAGTTCCTTACAG
Organism: uncultured Treponema sp.; assembly: GCA_964503435.1. Classification (GTDB taxonomy): domain Bacteria; phylum Spirochaetota; class Spirochaetia; order Treponematales; family Treponemataceae; genus Treponema_D. Next base: position 69 of record CAZDAY010000373.1, on the reverse strand, counting down.
CGAACTTTTAATGCTCAGTCGCCAGGAAATTTATATTGATACAAAAATAAAACTGCCTTTCTGGTATAC
>CAZDAY010000372.1:0-1455 GCA_964503435.1 uncultured Treponema sp. | reverse complement strand
CTTTGGTATTTCCACATCAATTTACTGCTGAAAAACGTGTTTTGGTATTTTGTAAAGATGATCGTGTAAAAGAAGCACTTGATGCTGGCGCAACTTATGCTGGAACAGAATACATTGACAAAGTAAAGGGCGGTTGGCTTGATTTTGATGTTGCTGTTGCAACTCCAGACATGATGAAAGATGTTGGTCGTCTTGGTATGGTTTTGGGACGCAAAGGTTTAATGCCTAATCCAAAAACTGGAACAGTTACCCCTGATATTGCCGGTGCAGTTGCTGCTCTTAAAAAGGGTCGTACAGAATTCCGTGCAGATAAAACAGGTGTAGTTCACATTCCAGTAGGAAAAGTTTCTATGGATGCTAAAGATGTTGCAGAAAATGTTAACACCTTTATGACAGAACTTGATCGTAAAAAACCAGCAGATGCAAAAGTTGGATTTATTCGTTCAGTTTCTCTTAGTTCTTCTATGGGACCTGGTGTTTGGGTTAACTTCAAGGAGGATGAATAATGGCTATTAGAGCAAAGCAAATTCAGCCTGCTAAAGCAGCAGCTATTGAAGAAGCTAAAAAAGTTCTCGGAGAATATGCAAATTATGTGTTTGTTGACTATCGCGGACTCACAGTAGAACAAATTACAAAATTAAGAGCGAGTCTTCGTGAAAAAGACTCTCAGCTTAAAGTTTTTAAAAATAATTTTGCAAAAGTTGCATTTGATGAATTAAAGAATGATTCTGTTGCCCAGTACTTGTCTGGTCCTACAGCAATCGCGCTTATCAAACAGGATGCCAACGAATCTGCAAAGATTTTGTTTGATTTTGCAAAAGATGCTCCGGCCCTTGTTGTAAAAGGTGCCTGGGTAGATGGCGAACTTTATGATGCTGCAAAAATTGAAGCACTTTCAAAACTTCCTGGCAAAAAGCAGCTCATCGCTATGCTTATGTCTACAATCAATGGCCCTGCAAGAAAACTTGCTGGTACATTGCAAGCTTATGTTGAAAAACTTGAAAAAGAAGGTCCCGCTGCTCAAGCAAAAGAAGATGCTCCGGCAGCAGACGCTCCTGCTACTGAGGCTCCAAGCGCAGAAGCAGCACCTGCTCCAGCAGCTGAATAATTTCAGTGGATAAAATCCAGAGTAGGATTCTTTTTTACTACGGTCAGGCTTCTATGTGCTGATTACTGTCCGTAGAAAACCGTATTAAACAGAGAAAAAGGAACAGTTTGTTTCTTCTGTAAACGGAAAATTACTAATCGTAAAGATTATGGAGAAGACAATTATGGCACTTTCTAATGATGAAATTCTTGAAGCAATCGCTAACATGACAGTTCAGCAGGCAGCTGATCTCGTAAAAGCAATGGAAGAAAAATTTGGTGTTTCAGCAGCAGCACCTGTAGCAGTAGCAGCTGGTCCAGCAGCACCAGCAGCAGAAGAACAAACCTGCTGCTGGTGCTGCTGGACCT
>CAZDAY010000371.1:0-1461 GCA_964503435.1 uncultured Treponema sp. | reverse complement strand
CCGCGCTAACAGAAGATCCCCTGTTAGTACATCAAATTTACGATAGCATCCGTTAAGCAAACATCCATTTAGTGTACATTTAGTGTACATTGATATTCATTGCTAAAATCAATAAAATGGTTGAGTTATGGATTTACTTAAAAAACTTGAAGAACTTTCTGAACGGGCGAAAATTGTTGCACAGGAAATTAACGACCCTGAACTTGTAAAAAATCAAAAAAAATACAAGGATACAATGCGTGAAAATCAGTATTTGCAAGATTTAATGGAACTTTACGACGAATACAAAAAGGTTTTGTCTGGAATTGAAGACGCAAAACTTATGATTACGCAGGAAGATGACGCTGAAATGAAAGAAATGGCTCGCGAGGAGCTTAAGGAACTTGAAGAAAATCAGCCTAAACTTGAAGAAAAAATAAAACTTAAACTTATTCCGCCTGATCCTTTGGACGAAAAAAATATTATTCTGGAAATCAGGAGTGCGGCTGGCGGAGATGAAGCAAGTCTTTTTGTTCGCGATATGTGGGAAATGTATTGTCATCTTTGCGAAAGGAAGGGCTGGAAATACGAAACTATGGAAGCGCAGGAAACTGAAGTTGGAGGTTTTAACAAAATTGTCACTTCAATTCAAGGAAAATTTGTTTACGGAACCTTGCGCTTTGAAAGCGGAGTTCATCGTGTTCAGCGTGTGCCAGTTACTGAAAGTCAAGGGCGGCTTCAAACTTCTACAGTTACGGTGGCAGTTTTGCCAGAAGCAGAAGAAGCGGACATTAAAATAAATCCTGGCGATGTTCGTGTTGATGTAATGCGGGCAGGCGGTCCGGGCGGTCAGTGCGTTAACACTACGGATTCGGCGGTGCGGCTTACTCATATTCCTACAGGGATTGTTGTTATTCAGCAGGATCAGAAAAGTCAAATTAAAAATAAGGAAAAGGCATGGCAGGTTTTAAGGGCGCGGCTTTTTGATTTAGAACAGTCAAAACTTGATGCTGAGCGTTCGGCAAACAGAAGAAGTATGGTTGGGCACGGAGATCGTTCGGAAAAAATCAGAACTTATAATTATCCGCAAGACAGAGTTACTGACCATCGCATAAATTTGAGCGTTCACAATTTGCCTTCGTTTATGATGGGAAATATGGACGAAATGCTCGATGCTTTGAATGTTTACGCGAAAGAAGAACAATTTAATTCGCTTGATGTTTGATTGCTTACTGAGCCCGTCGAAGTATTGGAGCACATTTTTCTATTAGAGCGTGAACTTGCGTTGTCATAGCGACCGTCCCTCGACTTTACTCAGCAAACGGCGTGACAATCTATGTTAGGTTTTGACTGCAAACTGTCAGTCGATTGCTTCGTATCTCGCAATGACGTGCTAAGTGCTTAAGAGTTAGACCTAAACAAAACCGCCCTTTCGCACTCACTTGAAACTTCGTTGTGAATACGCTAGTCGCTCATTCCTAC
>CAZDAY010000370.1:0-1464 GCA_964503435.1 uncultured Treponema sp. | reverse complement strand
CTTTTTAACTTCTGCTTCAAGTCCGTCTGGATACTTTCTGCCAAGTTTATAATATTCTTGACAAACATCAAATGAAATTGTAAATCCAGGTGGAACAGGGAGACTCAAAGGAGCTCTAGCCATTTCTGCAAGATTTGCACCTTTACCACCAAGAATTGGACGCATTGTTTCGTTTCCTTCTGCGTCGCCATTACCAAAAAAATAAACATATTTGGTTTTAGCCATTAATGTCCTCCATATATATATGTAAATTTGAGTATAAACTTAATTATTTAAGTCGTCAATGAAATGTAAGGTTTATAAGCGTTTTGCTGATAGTTTTGAAAACAATGCTTTATAAAAAATAAGAAAAATTTGTGCTAACAGAAAAATTTTAGTCGGATTGTAGCCGCGCCGCAGGCGTTCTCTGCAAAATGAATAGTTGTTTTTGTGCTAAAGATTTTTATTTTTATATGATTTGTAGTTTCGAGAGTCTTAGCCACCGATTATTTTGCAGAGAATGGAGGTAGCGAAGCGGACGGAACGGCGGAAAGCCTTTACTTAGGAAATTTTCTCCAAAAAAATAAACATTAAAAAAGATTGATTGATATTATTGAACTGTTAAATATAGAAAATTTTACTCGGAAAGAATATAATAAAAAATTATGGAACAGTATAAGAAAGATTTTATTGATTTTATGATTGAATGTGATGTTTTGAAATTTGGTTCTTTTACATTGAAAAGTGGCAGAAAATCTCCATTTTTTATGAATGCTGGGGCGTATGTTTCTGGTTCTCAACTTTTGCGTTTGGGCGAATTTTATGCACAGGCAATTCACGAAAATTTTGGTGATGATTTTGATGTTTTGTTTGGTCCGGCTTATAAAGGAATTCCACTGAGTGTTTCAACTGCTATTGCTTATTCAAAACTTTATGGAAAGGAAATTAAATATTGTGCTGATAGAAAGGAACTTAAAGATCACGGTGCAGATAAAGGTTCTTTGCTTGGTTATAATATAAAAGATGGCGACAGAGTTATTATTATTGAAGATGTTACAACTTCAGGAAAATCTATTGAAGAAACTTATCCTAAAATAAAAGCTCAGGAATCTTTTGCTGGCGGAATTAAAATTATTGGTGAAATTGTTAGTTTAAATCGTATGGAAAAGGCTGCTGATTCTACAAAGTCTGCACTTGAAGTTATTAGCGAAAAATATGGTTTTCCTGCAAAAGCGATTGTTAATATGAAAGAAGTTGTTGAAGTTTTGTATAAGCCAAATGGCGAAGGTATTATAACTGATGATTTAAAAAAAGCCTTAGATGCTTATTATGAAGAATGGGGCGCAAAGTAATAAATTTTTTCTTAGTATATAGACATAAATTTTTTATTTTGATATAGTTCTAAACATCAGCGGACGGTTAGCTCAGCTGGGAGAGCATCTGGTTTACACCCAGAGGGTCGGGAGTTCAATCCTCTCACCGTCC
>CAZDAY010000369.1:0-1489 GCA_964503435.1 uncultured Treponema sp. | reverse complement strand
TTGTAGATGCGTTTACTTCTAAAAAAACTTTAGGTTTTACATTTTCAACTTTAAAATCTGTAGTAAAAATGAAATCTTTTTTGCCGTCATTAGAAACAACTTTAATTTTAGGAATTTGCACAGGATTTTTTTGTACTTTAATTGGATTTTTATATTCGGTATTTTTAAAATTTTTAGAGAACAAAGAAAAAAATTATTTAAATTCAGTTTTTAAAATTTTGCCGATGTTGCCGATGTGCATTTCGAGTGTAGTTCTTGGTGTAATAATTATAATTTTAATTCCTCGCGGAAATATTTTCTGTTTGATTTTTGCCCAAAGTTTTTTATATTGGCCCTTAGCATACAAAGTAATTTATGCGCAAATGACAAAAATTCCTTTTGACACAGTTGACAGCGCATTGTTGCTTTCCAAAAATAAATTTGATTTAACAGTTCGCGTTTTGTTGCCAGTTTCAAAAAATTCTCTGATTAGTGCGTTTGGATTTTCGTTTGCACTTAGCGCAGGCGACACAACATTGCCATTAGTTCTTTCGATTCCAAAATTCAATATATTGTCGCTTTTTACTTACAGACTGTCTGGCGCTTATAGATTTAACGAAGCTTGTGCTGCGGGGCTAATTCTAGCAAGTTTATGCGTGGTGATTTTTACTTTAAGCAGAAATATTTTTAATAAAAGCGACGATTTTACAGAAGATTAGCGATTTTACAGAAGATTGGCACTTAAACAGAAGATTTTACTGCCCATAGAAGATTCGCGAGGTAACAGAGAATTGTCGGTTAAACAGAAGATTTTCGCTGTGGCAGAAAAATTTTCAAATCGATAGAAAACTGGCGAAATGGAAAAAAAAATTGATGGGCGGCAGAAAAATTTAGCCCCGATTGGCGTGGTGGCTTTAGACAGTGCGAAGCACCGGAGCGAAAGCGGAGCCACAGAAAGCGGGTTAGCACAAAAGAATTTGCTACAAAAAAATAAAAAAGGAAAAAATTTATGGCGTATTTTGAAGCGAAAAATTTAACCGAAGATTTTAAAACAATGAAAGTTGACGTTTCGTTTGAATGTGAAAAAGGCTCAATGACTTGTATTCTGGGCCCAAGTGGCAGCGGAAAATCAACTGTTCTGCGTTTAATTTGCGGACTTAACAAGGCAAATCCAAATCAAAAAATAATTCTTGACGGAAAAGATATTACGAATCTGCCAAGTTCAAAAAGACAAATTGGAATGGTTTTTCAAAATCACACATTGTTTGACCATTTAAATGTTTTAGACAATGTTTCTTACGGTTTAATTTCCAACGGAATGAAAAAAAATGAAGCCAGGAAACTTGCCAGTGAATTTCTAAATCAATTTGAACTCGAAGGTTTTGACAAAAGATTTCCCAACACACTTTCTGGCGGAGAAGCGCAGAGAGTTTGTCTTGCACGAAGTTTAATTATGCAGCCAAAATTGCTTCTGTTTGACGAGCCGCTTTCTGCCTTAGATGCTCCGTTG
>CAZDAY010000368.1:0-1497 GCA_964503435.1 uncultured Treponema sp. | reverse complement strand
ACGGAACTGCAAATCCAGTAATGGGTTATGCTATAAGAGTTGGAACAACCGGCTATATCGAAACCGCACAAATGAAATAGTTCTTTTGCAAATTGTGTTTTTTTTAATAAAAATGCATCCGCAAGTTTAGCGTCTTGCTTTTCATATTGGATATAAAGTCCGTCATGTTGCTTCGAAGCATTGTGGCGGGCTTTTTTTATTCGTCATCTTCTAGCCTCCCAGTCAAAAATTCCGTAAAATACGGTTTGAGTTTGGAGGCAAGATCGCCATTCACTTACGAATGCAAAATCACTAGGAAAAGTCTAACTTGCTAGTCTGGACTTAAAACCAACAAATTAGACTAAAAAAAATTAAGCAAGTTCCCCAAGTTTACGACATTCAGCCAAACCGTCATCATCTGGCGTAAGATTTATTTTTAAACCTTCGCCATTAAGAACAGTTGCTCCGGCTGCTTTAATTCTGTTAGCCCAATCTCTTAGCCACTGACCATCTCCCCAGTCATAAGACCCAAAGATTGCAACTTTCTTGCCATTCAAAGAACCTTCAACTTTTGAATAAAAGTCTTCCATTGTGTCTTCAAGAACTTCATCGCCCATTGCCGGACTTCCCAAAAATATAACGTCGCATGCTAAAACCGCAGCAGAATCCGCACTATCGGCAGTTGTCAAAAGAATTTCTGCTCCACTTGCTTTAACTCCTTCTGCAACAGCGTTTGCCATCGCTTCGGTATTACCAGTTGTACTTGCATAAACAACAGCTTTTTTCATTTTTTTTCCTCCATTTTTTGCTGATGTCAGGAATTTCTTCCCCGTTATTTAATAAGGCGCAACAATTATTGCTACATTCCTTAAATAATTTCATTTTTGATTTTGCACTTTCCACATCACCGTAAACTGCCCAAGTTCCATTAAATTTGCAATTACAGCCACAATTATTTTCAAATCCAAGCACATCTTCCAGCGGATAACCTAAAAATAAACCAATTTCGTGCGGAAATTTTTGTGAATTTGAAAGTCTAAAGAAAAGTTCTTGTAAAATCGAGTCAAATCCTTCCCAAACCTTATAAGCCTTTGTCTGTAAATAAGAAATTGCATTTGCCGAAAAAATTGTTTTTTCAAGTAAGTTTTTATCGTAAATAAAAAGTAAAAAAAGTTTAGAATTTCTGCGGACAATATTTATGTGTGCATTTTGATTTTTTAGTTGCTGATTCCAATTAAGAATTTTTTTGTATTCATTAAAAAGTATATTCTGACTCACAGATAAAAGACTTGAAGGTTTTATTCCACAAAGCGCAGGCGCGCCACAATGCAAAACTGTCTGCTCAAAATTCATCATTAAAATCCGTTTAAATAAAAAAGTTGAAGTATGCAGATTTTCATTTGTGGCTGTGTAAGGAGAATACCCAAACATACTCCAACTTTATATTCGAGATCAAATGTTAGTTATTTCTAACTAACTACGGTTAGCATATACTAACCTAAAAGCATTGTCAATATA
>CAZDAY010000367.1:0-1523 GCA_964503435.1 uncultured Treponema sp. | reverse complement strand
TTCTTACATTACAGGCGATATTTTGCATGTAGATGGAGCCGCTCGCTCATAAAGATTAAAAGTAACGGCCAGTGAGTGTTTCGACATTGCGGATTCTTTTTTAGACAGCCTCATCTGCTAAGAAACATTCCGGGCAGAAAAACTTAGCCCCGATTGGAAAGGTGGCGCTAGCCATTGTTTTTTGCTAGTAAAAAACAACGTAGCGAAAGCGGAGCCTTGAAAAGCGGGTTTTGTTTGGGAAAGAGTCTTAGTACAGAATAAATTTCGCTGGAAAAATAAAGTATGCTCCAAAACTTTATAAAAAGAAAATACCCGGTTGACTAGCAGCAAACGCAACAATAAAATAACATACTGTGTTAATTCGATATGGAACAGATGAAAAGGGTCGGACTATAAAAAAAGCCCTAATTTACACTAAAGAAGAACATAAAATATCTCTAAAAAAAATTGATTCAGATGCAGTCAATATTGTAAAAAGATTGGAAGATTATGGTTTTGATGCTTATATTGTAGGCGGTGCGGTTAGAGATTTAATTGTAGGAAAAACGCCAAAAGATTTTGATATTGTAACTGATGCAACTCCAAGTAAAATCAAAAAAATTTTTCATAATTCGCGGATTATTGGTAAAAGATTTAGATTAGTTCATATTTTAGTTGGAAATAAAATTTTTGAAACTTCAACTTTTCGTTCAATTATTGACGGTTCGGTGGGAAATTCTTTTGGAACTATTGATGAAGATGTAAAACGCCGTGATTTTTCTGTAAATGCACTTTACTACGATCCAATCAAAGAATATGTTATTGATTATGTTGGCGGAGTAGAGGATATTAAAAAGCGAATTCTAAAACCAGTAATTCCTTTAGACCGAATTTTTATAGAAGATCCAGTCAGAATGCTTCGTGCTATAAAATACAGCGTTACAATCGGCTGTAAAATTCCACATTCTTTAAAAAAGAAGATAATTCAATCAGCAGCGCTTTTGTCGCCTACAAGTCCTTCTCGCTTAACAGAAGAGTTGATGAAAATTTTAAATTCAGGATTTTCTGCTCCAATTATCAAACTTGCTTTGGAAACAGATCTTTACATTTATCTTCAGCCAGCCGCAGCAAATTTGATTTTGGAAAACAAAAAATTTGCTCAAAGTTATTTAAACAATCTTGCTTTGCTGGATAAATTCGTAGAAGAAAACAAAAATGCACGTTTTGGCGAAAAATTGTATTTTATTTTAAAAGATTTTGTTGAAAGTCTTACAAGCTGGAAAGCCGAAATAAAATCAAACATTCAATCAGGAGAACTTTACAAAACAACATGGTCGCGTTGCAGAAATTTTATTTTGCCAATGAATCCACAGCGAACAGAATTAGATTTTGCCGTAAGAAAAATTCTTTATGAAAATGGCGTAAAACTAAAAAACAAAAAGCCAAGAGCAAAAATTCAAAAAAAACTGACATTTTAAACTGATGATACTCCGACTAAAAGCATAACTTGGTGGTCAAGCAAAAAGAAAAGCGATTTAGATTTT
>CAZDAY010000366.1:0-1523 GCA_964503435.1 uncultured Treponema sp. | reverse complement strand
ATCTAAAGCTGGCACAATGCAATTATTTATAATTTCAACCGGCTTGTGATTTTCCAGTAATTCTTCTGTAATTTTTGCTGATTTATCTTTAAAACCCTTTTCGATGATTTGTCTTAGATTTGCTTCTTTTTCGTCCACAAAAAAATTTTCTGTCTTTTTTTGACTTTCTGAATTTTCCGGGTTTGCAGAATTGGCGGAACTTGAAGAAGAAAAAATTTGCTGATTTTGTGTTGAATTAAAACTTGAAGCAGAGGAACTTGAAGCAGAATTTGAACCGGAAGAACCATAAAAATTATTTTCTGATGAATTGTTTTGATTAAAAAATTTGGGTGTTTTAAAATCAGTTCCATTTATACAAATTGAAATTTTTCCAGAATCAACAGCGTCCTGAAGAATTTTATTTTTTGCTTTTTCTGTGCTAGGGTCTAAACTTCCTGTGTACTTGTCAATGTAATCAATACAATTTTCGTCGTAAGAAGAAAGCGCTCTGTAAGCACGATAAGTGTCAATCATGCTTTGTGCTCCGGGATTTATAATTGCTGCACTTAAACCTGCGTCTAAGGCAAGTGTAAAAAATCTTGAGTTTATAATGTCGCGTCGAGGTAAGCCAAAAGAAATATTTGAAACGCCAAGAACAAATTGTAATCCTTGAGAACCAAATTCTTCTTTTAACATTCTGATTGCTTTAATTGTTTCAAGAGCAGTTTTTTGTTCGGAACTTACAGTCAGCGTTAACGTGTCTATAAATATATCCCGTACGGGTATACCGTATTTTGCTGCTTCGGCAATTATTTTTTTTGCAACTTTTACGCGTCCTTGAGCACTTGGAGAAATTCCATCTTCATCAATACAAAGAGCAACGATTGCGCCACCATAATGTTTTATAAGCGGAAAAACTTTGTCCATAACTTCTTGCTTTCCGTTTACAGAATTTACAAGAGCCTTTCCGTTGTAATAGCGAAGTGCCTTTTCCAAAACCTTATCTTCACTTGAATCAATTTGAAGAGGAACATTAAAAGTTGATTGAATTGATTTGATTGCCAAACACATCATCTGCGTTTCATCAAGTCCGGGAAGCCCCACATTTACGTCAAGAATATGCGCCCCGCTGGAAATTTGACTTTCTGCTTCGTCCAAAATAAACTGCATATTTTTTTCTTTAAGCGCCGCCTGACATTTTTTCTTTCCAGTAGGATTTATCCGCTCGCCAATTATCACAGGTCCGTAATTACCGCCAATTTGCTGCGTTTTGTTGTAAGAACAGACGTAAGTGTTTACCAGATTTTGCTGATTTGAAGTTTCAAAATTTGCAGTTTGATGATTTGAAGTTTCGCAATTTTCTTGCAGATTTTGCTGATTTTGATTTTTCAAAACCGCCAGTTTTTTTACTTCTTGAGCCATTTTTTTTATATGCGAAGGATTTGTTCCGCAACATCCGCCCAAAAGTTTTGCACCATTTACATAATTTTTAACTTGAAAATTTGCAAATTCTTCTGCTTCGACTTTAAAAACATCTTTTCCAT
>CAZDAY010000365.1:0-1530 GCA_964503435.1 uncultured Treponema sp. | reverse complement strand
ATAAAAATGATTTGTCTTCATTTTAATGCAAGTAAGTTCAACCAGGTCAAGCAAAGTGTTTTATTCTTTTTAGACAGCCACTTTCCTGCAAACCCACAAACAAAAACCTACAAAAAAAACACTCCACAATCACAAACATATTTGCTATTATCACAACTATGGATAAGAAAAAATCTCAAACCCAAGCGAATGTCCTCCGCGACAAACACATCAGCGACAAACATATCAGCGACAAACATATCAGCGACAAACATATCAGCGACAAACATATCAGCGACAAACACATCAGCGACAATCAAACCGCCCCAAACAAGCCAGCGCCCCAAAGCGAACAGCACATCTTCGACAACAACCACATTGGCAAATCTAAAAGCCAGCAAATAAAAAAAGACATAAACCGTCTCTTACTAGTGCTTTTAGGCGGAATTCTTCTGGCACTAAACATCGTTGTCTTCGCCCGAACCGCAAATCTTTTTCCCGGCGGATTCACAGGAATTTCACTTTTAATCCAAAACATTTTCCAAAAATATTTAAATATTCATCTGCCGTATTCAGCCATAAATTACATCTTAAACGCAATTCCAGTTTTCATCGGAATAAAATACATCGGAAAAAAATTCACATTGTTCAGCGTCATCATGATATTTATTTCAGGAATTTTCACCGATTTGTTTGCCAGCCTCCAGATTTTTCACATAACCGACGATCTTCTTTTATGTTCAGTTTTTGGAGGAATCATAAACGGCACTGCAATTTCACTGTGTCTTTTTGCCGGTGCATCGTCTGGTGGCACAGATTTCATTTCAATTTTCATCTCAGAAAAAACCGGAAAGTCAGCATGGAATTTAATTTTCATCTTCAACTGCTGCGTACTTTTTACAGCCGGACTTCTTTTTGGCTGGGACAAAGCACTTTATTCAATTATTTTCCAATTCACGTCCACACAAATCATCAACACGCTTTATAAAAAATACGAAAAAACAACGCTTTTAATCATTACCGACAAATCTGCAGAAATTTATGCCAAAATCAAAGAACTTACAAATCACGGAGCAACAGTTTTTGAAGGTCGGGGCGAATTTTCTGGCAAAACTCACAAACTGGTTTATACAGTCGTGTCCTCGTCGGAAAGTGGAAAGCTCGAAAAGGCACTGCGTAGCGTTGATCCAGAAGCTTTTATAAATGTTTTGCAGTCAAAAGAAATAATCGGGCGGTTTTTTAAGCGTGCAAATGACTAAAATTTTAAAATTTTGATAATTTTTCTTAATTTGGACGACATTTTTCTGTAAACCATAAAATTCTTAAAAGCATTCGCCTTTCATTCAATCACAAAACCTGCTTTTCGTGGTTCCACTTCGTTCCATTCTTGCTAAAGCAAGAACGACTAAAGTCGCCACTACAATCAGGCGTATGTCCGGTTGGTGTGCTTCGGCTATGCTCAGTATCCGCACCGTCGAACCACGGTTGGTGAGCCGAGTCGAACCACGGTTGGTGTATCAAGCTGTCTGCCGACAGTTAAGACTACGTTAA
>CAZDAY010000364.1:0-1565 GCA_964503435.1 uncultured Treponema sp. | reverse complement strand
GAATTTTACTTTAGGACTAAGTTCTTGTGCAAACAAAAGCGATTCAAAAAATATTGTGAGAAAAATAATAGTTTTAAATTTTATATTTGAAAAATCCTTCATTAAGTAAAGTTTATCAAGTTTTTTATTATTTTCAAGTTAAAACTGATGATGTATGTTTTAAACATTTTTTTGAGTTTTGTCGACTAACGGTTCTTGCTGATGGTAGTTTTCATTTTCACTTAGGCTTGTGCCAGAAGACGTTTTGCTGGCGGCGGTTTACATTTGACTTTAACTTTCGCTGGCGAATGTTTTGTCGGAGGAAATATCGTCAGCACTAGAGCCAGCATCATCAGAAACTGAATTTTTTTCAAAATTTGATAAGGAAACAGAATCATCAAGTAAATTCTGCTCATCTTTTAAGGAAAGTTCCATATTCAAGTTTGCCGAATTATCATTTTCTTGAGGATTTTTAGAATCATCATCAATAGATTCAGAGTATTCTTTTATTTCTTCATCAATTTCATTCATAACTTTTGCTAAATCTTTTTGCTCATTTGGAATTATATTGTAAACAAACGAAAGAATTTTATTTTGCATTGCAGAATCAATATGAGTACATTCAAAATGAAGCCTTGACTGATTTAAATTCGCATTATATTCAACTGCCCTGACAATTCCAAACATTACAATCGTCGTATCATCAAGCAAAAATTGAAGTTTCAACATTATATTATTTTCGCCCCTACCGCCAATTCTAATCATTGCACCATCCTGACTAATATCTTCTATAAGGCAGCGATATCCAGGAGAAGTTTCAACAGCCTTATAATCAATATTTTTGTCTTGAATTAAATAAAGCTGAGCATAAATCTGGCAGGCAGTACGAATTGACTGTCTTTTTTGAATTCTTTGAAGATTAAATGATTGCCGCAAAAACAGAACTTCTGTGCCTCTAAAAAATCCGGCTTTTAAAACTCTTGTATCAAAAGCATAACAAGCATCATTTTTTCGCCACAAATAAACACTTATTTCTTTATTTTCCCATTTTTCTGGCACAAGCGTTACATATCTTTGTGCCTGCTTACTAAACTGACGTGGCATGCTCACAATAAATTCGTGTTCATTATTTACAATTTTTGAATAAAAAATTCCGTTTCCTTTTAAAATAATTCTAAGGCGTTGTCCCTTATCAAGAAATTTTGAACTTTCAAGACCGCGTTTATTTTCATGATCAAGTGCAAGTCTAGTTCTGTATTTGTACAATTTTTCAAGAAAAGATTGAAATTTATAGGTTTTATATTTTCCATCAACTTTTGCATTTTCAATCAAAGAAGAAATACATTTATTTAAAACTGTCATAGAACTGTAAAGATCAAGAGGATTTTGAAGTTCAGTTTCCTTAGCAAGAGTCCACAAGCTGGAAATTTCCCTGTATTTAAAACTATTATCTAACCCAATGGAAAAAAAATGAATTTTATCCTGAAACAAAAAATATAAATAAAAAACACCAATAAGGAAAAGCAATGTTCCTATAGCAATAAAAATGTTTCCCATATTTTCCATTTGACCCCAAAGTTTAATTC
>CAZDAY010000363.1:0-1568 GCA_964503435.1 uncultured Treponema sp. | reverse complement strand
GGATAGAGCGTTGGCCCCCGGAGCCAAAGGTTGTGGGTTCGACTCCCGTATCTCTCAATATAAAATCATCTGTTCAATTCATAAATCAATTAAAATTATTTTGCATTATCGCTTGAATTTGAGGAACTTGAACTCTGCAATGTTCTTAGTAATTCAAGTGCTTTTGTTCTGACAGGCGTTGCATATTTGTAATTTGAAGCAATTTCGCTAATTGACTGAATCATAGCAGTTTTATCTTGAACGCTTGGTGCCAGTTTTTCATAAGCAATAAGAACTTCAAATGCAAGAGAACTTGTTGCGTTAAGTGCCGCATATTTTTTGTGAACAAATTCAATCATACTAACAACTTCGTCATTATCATTTATTCCAATATTTCCAAGCGAACGAATTGCTGCGGTTACAACCATCGGTTCTCTATCATCCTTTGCAATTGTGTACAAAATATTTTTTGATTCTTCAGTCGGAATTTCACCCAACAAATCACAAGCCTTTGCTCTTATGTCAGGAAAATTATTCATAACACGGCCATTTGTTCTTGACTGTCTTGTAACACCTTCACCTGCAAGATTACTTAAAGCATTAACCATATCTGCAGATTGTCTTCCAGAAGAAACCGCATTTTCAAGATAACTTAAAGCAACCAATTTATTGTCATAATCATCAGAATTTGCCAATTCAGTAATAATTACATCCTCAATATTGCTTAAATATTCATCTTCTACTGTTGTTTCCGAGCGATTTGAACTTTTTACGCTTTGAGTTTGTGCAAATGAAAAACAAGATGCAATCAATACAAATCCTGTAACACTTACAATTTTTTTTGCTAAATTCATTTTTTTCCTCCTAAGGAACTCTTTGCGAACTTAAATATTTGCACTTAAGTACGACTTTTTTAATATCTTTTATTTATTTTACTACTGAATTTTAAAAAATCAATCAGCAAGTTGTGGAAGATGCAATTTAAATCCGCCATCAACCTTGTAAAATGTATAAAAAACAATATCTTTATTTTCTTCTTCGGCAACTTGAACCGCTTTTATTAAAGAATCTGTTTCATAACGAATTTCATCAATTCTATAACCTTTGTGTGAAGGTAAAAATACATGAATAAAATAATCTCTTAAACTATTAAGTCTTATGTTTTTTATAGGTAATCGAGAAGATGCAACCTGAAGATTACTTCGTTTAGACCAATAATTTATACTCTCTGCATCAAGATATTTTTCCCAGCCATTATAATCCATTTCATTCATAATCACATTTAATTCTGCAATAAGTTCGAGAATTTTTGCCTTATCATCATTAAAAATTTCATAACTTACAGAAACATTTGCAGTTGAACGGGCATATTCCAAATCTTCAAGGCTTTGAACTTTTTCAACCGGCGTTTTGTGTTCAGAAACTGGATGTGATGATGACAGTTTTTCATCAGTTTCAATCGACTGACTTTGCACTTTTTCTTCTAAATTTTCGATTTTTGTTGATTTGCAGGAAAAAAACAAACTAGTAACACAAAAAATAATAAAAATGGTATTTTTTTTCATAATCTTATACTAATACGATAATTT
>CAZDAY010000362.1:0-1577 GCA_964503435.1 uncultured Treponema sp. | reverse complement strand
CTGGGCGGAGATTTTGCTGCTTTAACAGCCGAACTCTAGAATAACGTTTTCTTGTGCTAAGTGTTAGTTAATAGATTACTACGTCGCTTGCTTTCCTTACAATGACGAATTTATTTTTGTATACGGAGTATATGTATTAAGCCAGTTTAAGATTGGCTCTGTCCAGGATTCGCATTGAAGTCCTTCCAGCAAAAATCTTTCGTAAGTAAATAAAATATGTTCGTGAATTTTATTAATATTTTCCTGTGAAATATCATTTACATTGCTTAAATATTGTTCTGTAAATTTTACTGCATCTTCTGGCGAAAAAAGAACAAAAAATTCCCTTGACATCATGTACATTGCACCAGGAATACAGTTGACGCTGTGCTGTTTTAAATACAAAACTGATTCTGAAATTTTCATTCCTAAATCATAAAGTTCTTTGTTCCACTTTTCACTTTCCTGTTTTGTAAAATTTTCGCGCTCAAAAAACATTTTGTAAAAACTTATTGTTAAAATGCAAACACAAATATGCAAACTCGGAACGCACATAAAATGAGGATCCGCTTTTTGTGTGTTTCGTAAAGCCTTGTTATTTTTTTCTTTCGGGCGATAAGTTGTAGTAAAACATTTTTTGTATAAGTCGTAAGCATTTGAATACGCTTGCGTTATGTATGACAAAAATTCGCAGGCATGTTTTGAACCATTCCACCAGCCGTATCTTTCTGTTAACATTGCCAAAGGTCGAATCCAAAAGTAAACGAAATCCAAATAAACAGAAATATGTTCTGGCTTGTAAGGAATTGCATTGTCTAATTCGTGATCAACGTGTTTTACAGGAATGTGTTTCAAGTGAATCACTTCGAGATATTGCGGCAAGAAAAATTTAAATGCTGCAACAAGAAACATTTTTAATCCTTTTACAAATCCAAATGGCGTTGTTAAAATTTTTAAATAAGCAGTCATCGGACTAAAATCTTTTAAACTCTTTTTAGAAACTTTTTGAATTCTTTTAGCGGATGCTTTTTTTATGTTTCTAAATTTGTACGGATAAATTGGGTTTTTAACTTTCATTTTCCAAAAACTTCCTTTGCCACAGAAACAGTTTGCATTGCATCTTTTGTGTAATAATCAGCATCAATTTTTTTAGCATAATCTTCTGTAAGAACCGCGCCACCAACACAAATTTTGCAAGTACGATTTATTTCTTTTAGTTTTTTTCTGAGCATTTTTATTGTAAGTTCCATATTTGCAACCGTAGTTGTCATAAGTGCACTTAAACCAACAAGTTTTATATTGTTTTCAATTACAGTTTGCACGATTTTTTCTGGAGGAACATTTTTTCCCAAATCAATTACAGTGTAGCCGTAATTTTCAAGCATTGCTTTAACAATATTTTTTCCAATGTCGTGAATGTCGCCAAAAACTGTTGCAAGAACGATTGATCCCTTGCTTTCTTCTTGAACTCCTGTTTTAGAAAGAACTTCTTTTATTTTTCCAAATGAATTTCCAACCGTGTCGGCACTCAACAAAAGTTGCGGAAGAAATTTTTTCCCCTGCTCAAAATCTTTTCCTACGTTATCTAAAGCTGGCAC
>CAZDAY010000361.1:0-1604 GCA_964503435.1 uncultured Treponema sp. | reverse complement strand
CGGGCCTCCATAACGGCGTAAGTTTAAAACAATAAAATTTTCTTAAAATCATAAAATTTTTGAAAATTTTAAATAAAACTTCTTATATACAATTTGTTTAAAATTCAATATACTCAAATTTCAGTATGGAAAATTCTAGTAAAGCGATTTTAGTCCTCGCAAATGGACAAATTTTTGAAGGAAAAAGTTTTGGTGCTACTGGTGTTACAATCGGAGAGGCTGTATTTACAACAGGAATGAACGGATATATTGAAACTTTAACAGATCCAAGTTATTACGGTCAGATTGTTACGCAAACATTTCCACTTATCGGAAACTACGGAATAATTCCAAGCGATTTTGAAAGTGCAAAATGCAATTTAAAAGCTTATATTGTGCGTTCTTGGTGCGAAAATCCATCAAACTTTCGCTGCGAAAATAATCTTGATTCTTATTTAAAATCACAAAATATAATCGGACTTTATAACATAGACACGCGGGCATTAACAAAGGTTCTTCGGGAAGTCGGCGTTATGAATGCAATGATAATTTCTGGAGACAGTGCTCAGGCAAAAGAAAATTTTAAAGCCCTTCAAAACGAAGAAGAAAAATCAAAACTAATCAAAAAAATAAAATCATACAAAATCGTAAATGCAGTTTCTTCTGTAACAGGAAGTGCCACTCCAATAGAACAAAGTGCAGATATTGTTTTTAAAGAAAGTGCTCAGTATCGTTTTGTTCCTGTAAAAGCAGATGGCACAAAAGAAAATAATCCGCAAATTGCAATGCAAAATGGTAAAGGAAAAAAAGTTGTTCTCTGGGATTTTGGTGCAAAAGCAAATATTCGCCGTGAATTATTAAAGCGAGGTCTTGAAGTAATAACAGTTCCAAGTTCATACAAAGCAAAAGAAATTCTTGACTTAAATCCAGATGGAATAATGTTAAGCAATGGACCAGGCGATCCTGCGGAAAACATAGAAATAATTGCAGAAATCAAAAAACTTTTAAAAACAGGAATTCCAATTTTTGGAATTTGTTTAGGACATCAACTTCTTGCCCTAGCAAATGGAGCACAAACTACAAAGTTAAAATACGGACATCGTGGTGCAAATCAACCAGTAAAACATTTATCCACTGGAAGAGTTTATATTTCTTCACAAAATCATGGTTATGCGGTAAAAAATGAAAGTTTACCAAAAGGTGCAATTTTAAGTTTTGTAAACACAAATGATGGAACTTGCGAAGGAATCACTTATACAAAAATTCCTGCATTCAGCGTCCAGTTTCATCCAGAAGCATGTTCAGGTCCGCTTGATACAAGTTTCCTTTTTGATGAATTTGTTCAGCTTATAAACAATCATGATTATTTGAAAAATTTTAAAGCGAATTATGAACGAATTGATTCTATAAAATATTTTTCTTCAACCATAAAAAAAACAAAAAAATCTGTTGTTAATAAATAGGCTGACTGAACAACATTATAATTAACTACACAAAAACTCGCTCATTAAACTTGTCGAAACATGTTTTAAACTTAGCATAAATATTTTTAAATATTTTTTTTATTCGTGTTTTATCAAGCAAAACTTTTCTCTACATATTATACAAAAAATTTTCAAGTTTCA
>CAZDAY010000360.1:0-1615 GCA_964503435.1 uncultured Treponema sp. | reverse complement strand
AATCTTATAATTCAATCATTCTAAGCAACTCATTCAACAACGAATCAATTTGCGTTGCTTCGTTGGATTTTTTGTTATAATAGTTGTAAAGAAGATTTAGATAATAAACCTGCGCAAATAAATTATTTTCTTCGCAAGATTTTTTGTAGCGTTCTTGTATCAAGTCTTGGATTTTTGGATTTGCTCCAAGCGGAAAGCTAGTTTCTTCTTTTGACATTGGGGCATCAGAAAAGCAAAACTTTGAGTAAAGAATTTTATGATTTTCCCACATTTCTTTTGTTTTCAGAGGATCGATTTTTAAAATATCGTCTGGTGGAAGTTCATATTGATAAATGTAGCGTACAACACAATTTTTGTAAGCAAGGGCATCTTCGCAATTTTCGTACTTTTTGTAATATTGCCTCATCACAGAAATATCGTGTTCCTTTTCGCCGTTCATTTCATCTTCATCCCAAAATGCTCTTTTGTTGCGGCAACGAACATAAAAATCAAATGGATTGTTCGGATTAAATTTTGCACCGTGAATTAGAGAGTAAATAAAATATACAACGGCAGGCGTTAAACTTTCTGAAGAAATCTTAAAATATTCCGTGTAAAAATCTTGCATATCGATTTTTGAAAAGTTGAACTCAAAATCTGGAAAATTTCTGTTGAACACTTCAAATTTTTTGTTGTCTTTTAGTTCTTCCAAAACATTTTTAAAATTTGTATAACGATAAAACGCTTTCAGAGAATCTAAAATTTTTTGCTCGTCAACTTTTCCTGTTGCGTTTTGGATTTTAGCTTTTTCGTCATCTTCAAGAGAATTTAAAATTTCATCTTTTTCATTTTCTCCCAATAAATCCAAAAGTTTTTTTGCAATGTTTAATCCGCGCGCAGAAAATTTGTTTTTATCAAATTCAATATCAAAAAAATTATGTCCGACTTTTTCTGTAAAAATGTAGCGGGCCGCCCAATCATAATCCACAACAAAAGATTTGTCGCCTAAATAATCGTATTCATTTTTGATTTTGCTAACTTCGCTAGGAATTATACTGATTGGAAAAGCGGAATCTTTTTCGCCGTTTTCCTTGTAATAAACAAGCGAAGGAACCGGAACTTTCGGGCTGAACTCTTCATTTGGAAGCATATCAAAAAGAATGAACGCAGTTTGATTTTTTGGATTGTTGCGTTTTGCACTTTTTAACAAATCAAGTTTCATAAGTTCAATCAAACGGTCGTCGTTTTTACTTTCAAATATTTTGATTTTTTCCATAAACTGAACGTAAGTTGTTGTGATTCTAAAAAATGATGAAGCAAAAATTTCTTCTGGAACAGAGCCTTTTATTTCGCTAATAATTTCTTTTAGTTGCCTTGTATTTTTTTCAACATCTTCTTCGCTGCAAAAATAAATCATAAAATGATTTTCCATATCATCATACAAAATCGGATATTCTGTATGAGCAGAAAAATTGCAATGAGGACAAGTAAAATTAAAAAGAGAACCATTTAAAACTTTTTCCCGCATTTCTGGATTAAATTGAACATTCACGCTGTTCCAAACTTCAAATGGAAATTCTTTTTTACAATTCGGGCAAGTTGCACTAACAATATTGTTTAATGACATATTTTTTCT
>CAZDAY010000359.1:0-1616 GCA_964503435.1 uncultured Treponema sp. | reverse complement strand
GAATCACAAGAGAAAAAAAGCAAATTTATTATGGGCGCAAGTCATGATCTTAGAACACCAATAGCGCTTATTAAAGGTTATTCTGAAGCTATTACAGACGAACTTATTACAGATCCAGAAGAAATAAAAAAATCAGTTTCAATTATTCATTCAAAATCAGAATCTTTGGAAGAACTTATAAATGATCTTATAAATTATGTAAAATTAAGTAATTCTGACTGGATAAAACTTCTGAAATATCATAATGCAAAAAATATTTTTGAAACTTACAAAAACAGTATCATTGGAATTTCTGACGTTTATAATCGTTTTATTCAAAGTGAAATTAAAATTAACGAAGACACAGAAATTCAAGTTGACGAAAAACTTCTTAACAGCTGCCTAGAAAATCTTTTAAGTAATGCGCTAAGATACACAAATGTCGGTGATACAATTTATTTTAAAGCCATAGAAAATGAAACTGAAGGAAATATTAAACTTATTGTTGCTGATACTGGCTGTGGAATAAAACCAGAAGATTTGAAACATATTTTTGATTTACTTTATCGTGGCACAAATTCTCGCAGGGAAGCAGGATTTGGAATAGGTCTTTCTTTTGTAAAGGCGATTGTTGAAAGTATGGGCTGGAATATAAAAGTTGAATCTGAACTGGGAAAAGGAACAGTTTTTATAATTACAATCCCAACGAAGAAAAAAAATCTTTAATTATTTGATAAAAAGTGGATTTATCATCAGCATTTATTGTTTTAGCGTCTGGAATTCCCTTCATAAAAGTGTATTGCTTTTTTGCATAATGATGTGAATCCAGTTTGATTTTTTCTTTTATTGACTGCAAATCTTGATTTTCTTCAAAAAATTCGCTGTAGCCTATTGCTTTCATTCCGGGACAGTCTTTTCCATAACCTTGACTTTTTAAATTTTCAACTTCTTGAGCAAGTCCATCTTCAAACATTTTTTCAACGCGAGAATCAATTCTTGAATATAAATCCTGGCGTTCTCTAGTTAAAATTATTGTTTTAAAATTATACTGGGGGCGCAGTTCATTTGGAACTTTTATTGAACTTAAAATTTTGCCGCTTAATTTATAAACTTCTAAGGCCCTGCAAATTCTGTAAGAATCATGAGAGTTAATTTTTGAAGCATAAAGTGGATCGATTTTTTGCAATTCTTTGTAAAGTAAAAGTGAACCTTCATTTTTTGCCCTTTCCATAAGACTTTTTCGCAATTCTGGATTACTTTCAGGAGTTTTTGGAAGTCCCAGCAAAAAATTTCTTATATAAAATCCAGTTCCTCCCAAAACAATGGGAATTTTTTTTCGCTCATAAATTTCCCTGCATTTTTTATCTGCTAAGGGTAAAAAGTCGCCTGCACCAAACTGAACATCTGGATTTATTAAATTTATTAAATGATGAGGAAGATCTTTTTGTTCTTCTGAATCAGGCTTTGCGGTTCCAAGATTCATTCCAATATAAACCGCCTGAGAATCGGCACTTATAACTTCGCCAGTTCCTTTAAAACAAGAAAGGCTGCTTTTACCAAAAAAATCCTTTGCTAAAGCAGTCTTTCCGCATGCTGTTGGTGCAAAAATTACTATTACAGGAATTTTAGTCATCTTT
>CAZDAY010000358.1:0-1624 GCA_964503435.1 uncultured Treponema sp. | reverse complement strand
GGTTATAAATGTTGGCTTAGATTTACTTTTTGTTCTTGTAATAAAATTTGGTGTTGCTGGAGCGGCTTTAGCAACTGTAATTTCGCAAGCATTAAGTGGATTTTTGTGCCTTATTTATATTTTGAAAAAATTTGAAGTTTTGCATTTCCGTTCAGAAAATAAAAAGTGGGACTGGCTTAAATGTAAAAATTTAATTGGAATGGGCGTTCCTATGGGATTGCAATTTTCTATTACAGCAATCGGCAGTATGATTTTGCAGGCAGCAAATAATGTTTTAGGTTCACTTTATGTTTCTGGATTTGTTGCAGCCACAAAAATTAAACAGTTTTTAATGTGCCCTTACGATGCTTTTGGAACTGCGGTTTCTACTTACGCAAGTCAAAATTATGGCGCTGGAAATGCTAAAAATATAAAAAAAGGAATTTTCCAGGGAACCTTAATTTCTGTTTCTTATGGAATTATTGCAAGTTTAATAATGCTCTTTTTTGGCAAGGATTTGTCTAAGCTTTTTGTAAGTTCAAATGAAGATTTTATTTTAAGTGCTGCTGGAAAATACACTATGATTATGGGTTTCTTCTATTGGGCTTTGGGAATTTTAAATGTTTTGCGCCCAACCGTTCAAGGACTTGGTTATTCAAGAACTGCTATGCTTTCTGGTGTAATTGAAATGATTGCCCGCTGCACAGTTGCCTTTGGATTTGTTCCGAAATTTGCATACACTGCAGTTTGTGCCGCTGATCCAATTGCTTGGATTTGTGCGAATTGTTTTATAATTCCTTTAACAGTTTATGTAATTCACAAAATCAGCAGAACTATGGAAAAAACTTCACTTTCAAACAAGAAATATTGAACTCAGTAAACTTGCCTTTTTAATCATAATAAAAAAAGTCAAAATTCATATTAAAACTTTATATTTTTGCTCATAAATATTTTTTGCGAGTACAAGAAGTTTTTCTTTTTCATTCATGCTCGGAGAATCAGTTATAGTTTCAAAAAGTTCATTTAAAATCTGCCCGATTATTTTTCCTTTAGGAATTCCGATTTCAATTAAATCTTTGCCATTTAGTGCCATATTTTTAAGACTGAAGGCATTTTTTTTATTTTCTTCATTGATGATTCTGTTTTTTAGTTCAAGAAGATTATTCCATGTTGCACTTCCTTCAACAATCGGACAATTATGCATTCCGTAAATATCAGCAAGTCTTAAAAGCATAAGATTTTCAATATTTTCTGTTCCAGTGCGAATAATAAAACGCCTTACACTTGCATCGCTCCAGGAACTTTCATAAAAAAACATGTGTTCACGAACTAAATGCACAACTTTTTCAATTTCATTATTTGAAAATTTCAACTTTGTCATAGAAGTTTTACATTTTTCTGCTGAATAAATTTCGTGCTTATGAAAATGAATTCTTTGCTTTCCATTTACAATTTCTGTAGAACGCGCTTCTGGTTTTCCAATGTCGTGATAAAAGGCTGCAAGTCTTACAATTAAATTATCTTTTGGCGCACCGTCACAAGCATAAAATAAATGGTCAGCAACATCAAATTCATGAAAACCTCGATCATCTTGTTGCAAACATCCTCGGCAAACATCAAATTCAGGAATAAAAACTGACAAAAG
>CAZDAY010000357.1:0-1628 GCA_964503435.1 uncultured Treponema sp. | reverse complement strand
AAAAATCATAAAATGTGCTAGAATAATATGATTTACGAAAAATAAAAATTCCACCTAAAATAGTGTCGAAGTTTTTATAGGAGACGCAAATGTCAAGCACACAGCAAAGAGCGGAGCTGCAGGCTCAAATATGGAAAATCGCGAATGAAGTCCGTGGAGCAGTTGACGGCTGGGATTTTAAGCAGTTTGTCTTGGGAACACTTTTCTACCGTTTTATCAGCGAGAATTTTGCTGCGTATATTGAAGCCGATGATGAAAGCATTGTGTATGCAAATCTTGATGATTCAATCATTACTCCGGAGATAAAAGACGACGCAGTAAAAACAAAAGGATATTTTATTTATCCAAGCCAGCTTTTTGTGAATATTGCGAAAACTGCGAATGAAAACCAGAATCTTAACACTGACCTTGCGAAAATCTTTGCAGAAATTGAAGGCTCGGCAAAAGGTTACGCTTCTGAACAGGACATAAAGGGACTTTTCGCTGATTTTGACACAACAAGCAACCGGCTAGGAAACACAGTAAAGGAAAAGAACGCAAGGCTTGCATCCGTTATAAACGGAGTCGCAGGGCTGAATTTTGGAAATTTCCACGACAACCAGATTGATTTGTTCGGCGATGCCTATGAATTTCTTATTTCAAACTACGCTGCAAACGCAGGAAAGTCAGGCGGAGAATTCTTTACTCCGCAGAACGTATCAAAACTTATCGCTCGGCTTGCGCTTCATAAACAAGAAGATGTGAACAAGATTTATGATCCGGCGTGCGGCTCAGGCTCTCTTCTTCTGCAGGCAAGAAAGCAGTTTGAAGAGCATAAAATAGAAGACGGATTTTTTGGTCAGGAAATCAACCACACAACTTACAATCTTGCAAGAATGAATATGTTTTTGCACAACATAAACTACGACAAATTTAACATAAAGCTTGGCGACACGCTTACAGACCCGCAGTTCAAGGACGACAGACCGTTCGACGCGATTGTCTCAAATCCGCCGTACTCAATAAACTGGATTGGAAGCGACGACCCAACTTTGATAAATGACGAACGTTTTGCTCCGGCTGGAGTTTTGGCTCCAAAGTCAAAGGCTGACTTCGCGTTTATTCTTCATTCCTTAAATTATCTTTCGAGCAAGGGCAGAGCGGCGATTGTCTGCTTTCCGGGCATTTTCTACCGTGGCGGCGCAGAGCAGAAAATCAGAAAATATCTTGTGGACAACAACTTTGTGGAAACTGTAATTTCGCTTGCACCGAATCTTTTTTATGGAACTTCAATCGCCGTGAACATTTTGGTTCTTTCAAAGCACAAGGAAGACACAAAAATCCAGTTCATAGAGGCTGGAGAACTTTATCAAAAAGAAACAAACAACAACATTCTTACAGACGAGCATATAAATAAAATCATACAAGCGTTCGACTCAAAAAAAGACATTCAGTATTTTGCAAAATCCGCCGAACTAGAAGAAATTGTAAAAAACGACTACAACCTTTCCGTGTCAAGCTATGTGGAAGCAAAGGACACCCGCGAAAAAATCGACATAAAAAAGCTGAACAAAGAGATTTCGGAAATTGTGGCAAAAGAAAACGCGCTCCGTTTAGAGATAGATAGAATTGTAGATGAAATTGAAGGA
>CAZDAY010000356.1:0-1638 GCA_964503435.1 uncultured Treponema sp. | reverse complement strand
TTTTATTTCAATTTTTGTGTCAAATTCTCCATTAGCAATTTTTTTTGTAGAATTTCCAAGTAATTTTATGGAATTAAAAATATTTTTAGAAAATAAAATTAAAAGCGTAATTGAAAAAAATTCAAGGCAAATGAAAAACGCAAAAAGTACATAAATTGAAAACTTTGGTTTTTTGCGTAAATCCTTTTCTGAAAATTGACTTATAACAAGAATTTTTTCTTTTTCGGATAAATTCTTTTTGTTAATGTCAAAAATTTTTTGATTTTCACTTTCATAATTTATAAAGTAATATTGATATTTAAAATTTGAATTTGTCTGCTGAAGAAAATTTAAAAGACTTTCATAATCACAATAAGAGCCAGAAGGAAATCCTTTTATATTTGAAAAAAGTACAATCTGCTTGTATAAAGCCATAATCTGAACTTCTGGAGGAATTCTTGAAATTTGTGCTTTAAGTTCGTTCCATTGACTGTTTGTTAACTGGATAATTCCTAAACTTTTAGTGTTTTTTAATCCGTCATAAAGGAAACGTGTTGAAGAATTATAACGGCTGTAGATAGGAAGACTTACGATTGTTACAATCGGGATAAAAATTGTGGCAGTTATTAAACCAAGTAATTGAGTTTTAATTTTCATAAAAATCCTATATACACCTTTGTTAAAATATACTAAAAAATTTTTCAATTTCTTAGATTTTAGAGCATTAAAATTTGTACTTTGATTTAAAAACTTTTTTATTTGTTTATAAAGAATATGAAAAAACTTTATTGATTTCTAAAAAACTTATACTTTAATTTAAAACGAAACTGCGGAAGTTTTATACAATTTTATAAAAAATTTCCGCAAATTTTATGTTTTAGTTTAGCATTTTGCCAGAAAATTTTTTGTTTTTTCAATTTTTCCAGTTTTAGAAGGATTTATTGCGGGTTTTTTACGAATTTATAACCCATTCCAAAGACTGTTGTAATGAATTTTGGTTTTGAAGGATCTTCTTCAATCTTTTTTCTTAAGCGCTGAATATAAACGGCAACAGCGGTTAATTCACCAAACTGGGTTTTCCATACATTAGAATATATTATGTTTGGAGTTAAAGATTGTCCTTCATGGCGTGCAAGATATTCCAAAACTTCATATTCTTTTGTGGAAAGCGGAACTTTTTCTGAACCTCTTTTTAGTACGCAACTATTGCAGAAAAGTGTGTAAGGTCCAAAAACTATTGTTTCTTCTACAGAAGCTTCTGTTGTTGCAAGGCGGCTTAATCTTGCCTGTACACGTGCAACTAAAACTTTAGGACTGAATGGTTTAGTAACAAATTCATCTGCGCCACAACCAAGTCCGTTAATAATATCTTCGTCAGCATCTCTTGCAGAAACAATCATTACCGGAATTATTGGTTTGTAATTATCTCTGAATTGTTTTAAGAATTCAAAGCCACTCATTCCTGGAAGATTTAGGTCGAGAATAACTAAATCTGGCAAATAACCAGTTTCTAATTTTTCGAGTGCTTTTTCTGCCGTATCAAGTGATGTAGTTGTGAAACCAGAATTTTCAAGATACATACAAATAAGCTGAGCCATCTCTGGCACATCTTCGATAACAAGAATTTCATTTTTCATAA
Organism: uncultured Treponema sp.; assembly: GCA_964503435.1. Classification (GTDB taxonomy): domain Bacteria; phylum Spirochaetota; class Spirochaetia; order Treponematales; family Treponemataceae; genus Treponema_D. Next base: position 20 of record CAZDAY010000356.1, on the reverse strand, counting down.
TTATAACATACTATAAAAAA
>CAZDAY010000355.1:0-1644 GCA_964503435.1 uncultured Treponema sp. | reverse complement strand
GAACAAATATTTTTGGTGATTTTGCAAAACTTCCATCTCCGTCGCAAAAAGATTCTGTAAATTTTGCAAATGATGCCGTAAAAGCGTTTTCTGATTTACAAAATATGTTTGATGAACTCGGAATTGCTATTGATTCTTATACAAAAACTTCGCCGCAATTTATTGATGATTTTCTTTCGCCAGAAGGAATCATTACGCAAAAAAGAGAAATTGACCGTTCGATTGCCGACAATCTTTTGCAAATTTCACAAATTCAGGAAGAAAGCGACAGACTTGCAAAAATAAATATTGAACTTAACAAAAAAATCAATGATTATCGCGAAACTCTGGATAATTTAAGAAACAATGAATCTTTAAAAAATCAGCAGATAAGTTCTTGCAATCACGAAATTTCAAATTTAAAAAGACAAATTGTTGAAATTGAAAATGCAAAACGTGAGCAAGAAAGTGAATTGGAAGGCGAAACTTTAAAACTTGATAATCTTGAAGAAGAAATCCAAGAAATTGATGAAGAAATTGCCGAACTTCAGCAAAAAGGCGAATCACTTTCAAAAGAACTTGATAATCTTGATTTCCAAATTGAAGAATGTAACAAAAAAGTCAGCGGTAAGGAAAATATTTTAAATAAGAAAAAAGAAGAACGAAATAAATACGCAAGTCAGCTTGAACGTTATGCCATTGATATTGCACAAACTGAAACTGAAATCAGAAACGTTAAAAATAATTTTACAGAAAATTATTCACGCGATTTGATGGAATTTGAAGAAAGAATGTACACAATTACAGCAAGTTCTCAGTCATTAAAAGAAAAACTGGCGGAAACTAAACAAAAAATTTCTGATTTAGGTCAATTAAATTTAATGGCGGTTGAAGAATTTGCTGAAGAAAAAGAACGTTATGAAAAACAGCAGGCAAGTTATGATGACACAAAGAAAACTTTGGAAAATCTTGTGCGCGTAAGTGAAGAAATTAAAACAAAATCTTCTGAAATGTTTATAAACACATACAATCAGATAAGACGAAATTTCCATAATATGTTCCGAAGACTTTTCAACGGTGGACGAGCAGAATTAAAGTTGAGCGATCCAGCAAATGTTTTAACAAGCGGAATTGATATTTACGCTCAGCCGCCTGGAAAAAAACTCGAAGCAATTTCACTGCTTTCTGGTGGCGAAAAAACTATGACTGCGGTTGCACTTTTATTTGCAACATATCAGGTTCGCCCTAGCCCGTTTTGTCTTTTGGACGAAATTGATGCGGCTCTTGATGACAGAAATGTTTCAAGTTTTGTTACAACACTCAAGACATTTGCAAACGTAAGCCAATACATTGTTATTACTCACAATAAAAAAACAGTTGCAGCGGCTTCAAGTTTGATTGGCGTTTCTATGGAAGAAAGTGGAATTACTAAAGTTATTCAACTGCGACTTGACCATGACACATTAAACGGCAATCTTTCTTACGAAGGAGATAATTTTGTAGAAGAAGATGTTCCGCCGGAAGAAGGAATTGTTATACCGCCAAGACCTCCGCGCAGAGCACATAATCCGGATGGCAGTTTAAAAATTGACGAAGAAGCAAAAACAGAAGATAATGAAAGTAATTTAGAAAATCTTGAAAATTCAGCACTTTAAAATTTTATAA
>CAZDAY010000354.1:0-1658 GCA_964503435.1 uncultured Treponema sp. | reverse complement strand
AGTTTTTATTGTTCGTGAAAAAATTTTTGAAGAAATTTCCACATACTGATTTTGATTTTTCAGTTCAGTTTTTATTTCACATTCTTCATCAACAAAACTTAAGCGTGCATTTTTTTCATTTGCAATTTTTCTAAAAACATTTTTTACATTTTCCTTTTGAGATGAAATAATTACAGGAACATTTTCTTTTATAATTCCGCCTTTTTCACCAGCAATAAGTTCAAGTGTATTTCCTAAAAAATTTGTGTGCTCAAGTTCTATTCTGGAAATACAACTTACTAAAGGATTTACAATATTTGTTGAATCTAATCTTCCGCCCAAACCAACTTCATAAACAGAATAATCACAAGCAGCATTCTTAAAACACAACATTGCAAATAAAGTTGTAAGTTCAAACCAAGTAATCGGTCGTTCTTTTAAATGCTCTGGAAAATTTAAATTTTCAATTTTATTAACAAGTTCTTCTGCAGATTTTGAATAAATTTCATCATCAAAAAATTTATTTGGCATAGAAACTCTTTCTGCAAAATTTAAAATATGTGGCGAAGAATAAATTCCAGTCTTTTTTCCATGCTCTTCAAGAATGCAGGCAATCATCATAGAAACGGAACCTTTTCCCTTTGAACCTGCAACATGAAAGCATGGAATTGCGTTTTGCGGATTTCCAAATTCATTGCACAAGAATTTCATTGTATCAAGCCAGAAAATATTTTTTTGAGGTTTCTTTTCAAAATTTAAATACTGCTCAAGCCATTTTTCAAAATCACAAAGAGTCATTTATTTTCTCCAGAAATCAGTTATTTAAAAAGATTCTAAAAATTTTTCGTAAGTCCATTCACTAATCGAATAAACATAATTTGCTTTTAGTAAAGCATCTTTTTCAATTTGAGAATTTATGCTTCCAGGAACAAATTTTGCTTTAACAAAAATTTTTGAATCATTTTTAAAAATTTCATAAAGAATTTCATTTCCATTTCCAAAATCTTTTTTTAAACTTTCACTTGAAACAAAATCATCAGGCAAAAAATTTTCTAAAATTTTTCCATGTCGTAAAGAACTTTCAGATTCCTTTCTAGGATAGCGCGTAATACATTGTGGTTCCAAAAACGGATCTGCCCAAAAAGAAATTTGAGAATTTATGTAAACCGAAAAAGAATTATCTGTTTCCCAAACTTCATTTTGATTTGGAACTCTAAAAGCAATACGAGAAGTAAAATCGTCTTCTTTACCAAAATAAATTTTTGAAAGAATTTCGTTGTTTGAATTATAAAAAAGTATACATGTTGATTCATTTTCTAGCAGATTAAAAGAAGAAAAATCTGTTTGACTGTCAGATTTTTTATACATGTTAACAATAAGTGTGAACTTTTCGAGCATATTATTAAGAGTTTGATTATCTAAAGGAAAATAAATTTTATCATAATCATTATTCTGAGCAATTTGAAATTCAAAGGAAACACTGCTTTTTTTTACTGGCATTTCTCCAAACCAAAAATTTCCCTTTTTGTAAAAAGTAAAATTCTTAGAAAATTCTTCGCTTTCTGAAGGAAAATTTAATTCAATTTTTTCAACTGAATTTTTGTATTTAGGATTCAGCAAGGCAGATTTTTTACTGAAATTTTTTGTTTTTCTGCTAAACGGAATTATAAGCAAAATAA
>CAZDAY010000353.1:0-1661 GCA_964503435.1 uncultured Treponema sp. | reverse complement strand
GGTAATAAATGATGATGAAGGCAAAACTCTTGCCTCTATCTCAACTCTTGAAAAAGATTTTGTTGCTTTAAGAGCTAATGTTGACGGAGCAACAAAACTTGGTGAAGCTTTGGGTGCTCGTCTTAAAGATAAAAATATTACAAAGATTGTATTTGATCGTAATGGTTATCTTTATCATGGTGTTGTAAAAGCCCTTGCTGACGCTACCCGTAAAACCGGGATTGAATTCTAGGAGTGGCTATGGAACACCAGAAGAATTTTGAAAAGAAACCTGCTGATGAATTTGTAGAAAAACTTGTAAAACTTAACCGCACTGCGAAAACTGTAAAAGGTGGTCGTCGTATGTCTTTTTCTGCACTTACAGTTGTAGGTGACAAAAAAGGTCGTATTGGTTATGGATTTGGTAAGGCAAACGATGTAACAGAAGCAATTAGAAAGAGTATTGATAAGGCTAAGTCTAATTTAGTAACTCTTCCTATAAAAAACGGTACAATTCCACATGAAATTATTGGAAAGTACAAGAGTTCTTCTGTTCTCTTAAAGCCTGCTTGTCCAGGTACTGGAATTATTGCAGGTGGTCCAGTACGTGCTGTTATGGATGCAGCTGGTTTAACTGATGTAATTTCTAAATCTCAAGGTTCAAGAACATCTGTTAATGTAGTTCGTGCAACATTTAATGCAATCTCTGAATTGATGAACGCAAAATATGTTGCTCAAAACCGTGGTAAAACACTTAAGGATATGTGGGGCTGATTATGGCAAAAAAATTACGTATTACTTTAGTAAAAAGTACTATCGGTCAAAAACCTGAAAAAAGAGCTACAGTACGCAGTCTTGGTTTAAGAAAGATTAATTCTGTTGTTGAACACGAAGCAAATGATGCTATAAAAGGCATGGTTGCTTCTGTTGCTCACCTTGTAAAAGCAGAGGAGATTGACTGATGGCAGATTTTACTTTAACTGCACCACAAGGTGCTAACAAAAAAAGAAAGATTGTTGGACGTGGTTCTTCTTCAGGACTTGGTTCTACTGCTGGCAAGGGAAATAAAGGTCAACAATCTAGATCAGGCGGAAAAACTTACATAGGATTTGAAGGCGGACAGATGCCACTTTACAGACGTATTGCTCGTCGTGGATTTTCTAACTATCCGTTTAAAAAGGAATATGCTTGTTTTAACCTCGTTGATCTTGAAGAAAAATTTAATGATGGTGAAACTGTAAATTCAAAATCACTAAAAGAAAAAGGTTTGTTAAATAAAACTGTTGATGGAATTAAGATTCTCGGAAATGGTGATATTACAAAAAAACTTACAGTTGAAGTTGATAAGATTTCAGCATCAGCAAAAGAAAAAATTGAAAAAGTTGGTGGTTCTATAAAACTTACCGCTGATTCAAAAACTACAAAATAAAACGGTGGTTAACTAAATGGCAAACAATCCTGTTGTAAATATGTTCAAAGTTAAAGAACTTAGAAGTCGTATGTTTTTTACATTGCTAATTCTTGCAGTTTTTAGATTGGGCAGTGTATTAACAATTCCAGGTATCAATGCTACTTTGCTTTTACAATACTTTGAAAGTTTTGCCAATGGTGCAGAAAGTGCATTTGCCAGCTATATGGATTTTTTTGCTGGCGGTGCATTTGAAAGATTTTCTGTGTTTATG
>CAZDAY010000352.1:0-1682 GCA_964503435.1 uncultured Treponema sp. | reverse complement strand
TTAATAAAATTCAATTTTCAATTTAAGAAATTATTTAAGAAATGATTTAATTTTATTTTGAATAGAGGAGTTTTTATTTATGGAAAAAGATTTTGAAATTTTGGACAAGGTGATTGGTAGAGTTCCAGATTTTCCTAAGCACGGTGTTTTATTTTATGACATTACAGGAATTCTTCGTCATCCGGACGCATTTAAATACAGCATTGACAGAATGGTTGAAATTTATAAAGACAAAAAAATTGATGCGGTTGCTGGAATCGAAAGCCGTGGATTTATTTTTGCCGCACCTTTCGCAGAACGAATGGGAATTCCTTTAATTTTAATCCGAAAAAAAGGAAAGTTGCCTGGAAAAACTTACACTTGCAAATATGAACTTGAATATGGAACTGCCGAAATTGAAGTTCACTGCACAGACATTCAAAAAGAAAACAATATTCTTTTGGTTGACGATTTAATTGCAACTGGCGGAACTTTGGAAGCAGCCATAAATCTTATAAATCAAGGTGGAGCGCAAGTTAAAGATGTGTTTGGCGTTGTTGGTCTTCCATTTTTAAATTACGAAAAAAAACTCGGAACAAATGTTTGCGTTACAACTTTAGTAAATTACGAGTCTGAATAAAATTTAAAAGACTGTCATTTTGAATTCTGCCTGTTCTGCTAAACGGCAAATTGCTTGGCAGACAGGTTGTTTTAAAATCTGTAAAATAAAATAATTGGCACTTAGCAAATTAACTTTCAGTAGATTCCAAACTAAATTCTAAATGACAAATTATTACAAAAATTTTGTTAAAATCCGCATTTTGTAGTTTTTATGATTTTTCTTGATTGAAACAAAAAATTACAAATGATAAAGTTCTTTCTATGATTGGAATTGTTGATTATAACGCAGGAAATATTACAAGTGTAGAAAGAGCTTTAAAATTTTTAAACGCACCTTATATTCTTTCAAAAAATCCGCTTGATTTAAAAGATGTTGATAAAATTATTTTTCCAGGAGTTGGAGAAGCATCTTATGCAATGAAACAGTTAAAAAAAACTGGTTTCGATTCATTTTTAAAAGATTTTGTCGCAAGCAAAAAATCAATGATTGGAATTTGTTTAGGTTCACAAATTGTTTTTGATTACAGCGAAGAAGGCGATGTAGAATGTTTGGGATTTCTAAAAGGAAAAATCCGGCACTTTTCATCTTTATGGAACGAACAGAATATTCAGCCTTTAAAAGTTCCAAATATTGGTTGGCACAACATTCACTTTGTAAATGGAAGTTCAAAACTTTTAAATGGAATTCAAAAAGATTCCTGCTTTTACTTTGTACATTCTTACGTGATTCAGCCAGAAGATTCTTCTATTATAAAAGCCTATGCTGATTATGGAATACAAGTTCCGTGTGTAATTGAAAAAGACAATGTCAGTTTGTTTCAATTTCATCCAGAAAAATCAGGAACTTGCGGAATAAAAATTTTGCAGAATTTTGTAAATGATTCTTCGTTAAATTAAATTTCTTTGCAAAAATAATCAGTTAAAATTGCAAAAAAGAAAATTGTGTAAAAGGAAAATCGAATGTTAAAAAAAAGAATTATTGTTTGCCTTGACGTAAAAGATGGCCGTACAACCAAGGGAATCAAATTTAAAAATAATGTTGATATTGGCGAGCCTGTTGAAATGGCAAGAAAATATTATGA
>CAZDAY010000351.1:0-1687 GCA_964503435.1 uncultured Treponema sp. | reverse complement strand
CCATGAAGAACCAAAATCACCCAAATCCGGAGCATAACTCCAGCGGATATTTGCAAACGGCGAATCAAGTTCAAGACCAACTTCTGGCTGAAATACTAAACCGCCAGTTTCATCTGCCTTACCAGCCTTTGATTCATCATAGGACCAATGCATTAAAGCATCAGCGTATATGGAACTGCCAAAGTACTTACCAATATAAACAGTTGAATTGTCAAATAAGTTACTTCCAAAGGTTGCCTTCTCAGAATCCGTGTTAATATTAAATCCTTGCCTCAGCACATTTTGAAGTAAAGATGTACGAATTGAAAATATATCAAAATTAAATAAATCTCGCAATGCACCTTCAAGTTTACGAATCAAAGTAACAGAAACGCCATAATCAACTGTAGAAAGAAGGAAATTTCCTGCGCTTGTTGCATCTCCTGCCGCCATTTGACCCAAAATTGAAAGAATTTCAGTTTCAGATTTTGCCGGAGTTGAATACATTGTTGCCTGAAAGTTTGAAACATTCTGTCTGATTGCAGAAACTGTAATTGTTATAGGATCGCCATTTTCGTCGTGCTCGCGAGTTTCGGCTCTAACTGTAATAAAAGGATTAAAATAATTTTGAGTTTCGTTAAGAATAATTCGTCCTTCTTTTAAATAGAAATTTCTGTTTAGATATGAAAGTTCTCCACCACGAAGCACAACATCACCTTTTAAATTCCACAGCCCCGAAGCCATGTCCATATTAAAACTGATTGGCGTGTTTGGTGCGATAAGTCCGCGGATAAGCGGGTTTAATACAATTTGAACTTTTTGTCCAACCATAAGATTTATTCCAATATTTACATTCATAGAATTTGATGAAGAATTATTTTCGCCAGAATCAAAATTTGCAGAATTTCCAGTATTTGTTAAAAGTGAAATTTCTGAATTACGAATTCCAATATCACCAAGCAAATCAAGATTTCCTTCATCCATTGTAAGCTTTGCATCAATCGAAGTAAGTCCTTGAACTCTTACAAGTGGAACCTTTATATCAACCGGAATATCTTTATTTTTTTCAGTTAAAAGATTCACATCAAGACCAGACAAAGCCCATCTGTCAAGTTCAACAACTGCGCTAACCTTAAGTTTTCCGCCTTTAATTGTAAAACTTGTTTCAGGAACAACAATTTCTTCCTGAGAAAAATCGATTGGAATTTGAGATGTAAAAACATGCTCTGGCACAAAGGATGGAAAATTTATTTCAACATCATTTAAAACTGCATATCCGTCTAAATTCGGATCAGTAGCAAGCCCTGTAATATTTAAATTTCCTTCAAGAACCGCTTTGTAAACGCTGAAAAAATCCGAATTTATAATTGAATTAAATTTTGAAAGATCTAAATAAACATTATTCAGCGAAAGATTCATAACATTGTTTATCATTGAACCGTTCAAATTAAAATGAAAAGATTTGTCTTCTGCAACTGCAAAATTCATAAATCCGTCGTCGGTCATTTCGCCATAAAATCCCAGATATTCGTCGCTTATAAAATCAAAACGTCCCCTGCTTCTGATTATCTGAAGATTTAAATCGTGATTTTGGTTTTCGATTAAATTTCCTTCAATTTGCGGACAATAAAAAGTCAAAATAAAATTTTCGGGAACAGTAAATTTTTCTTTTTTATCATCAAGATTTTCAAGTTTTACTTCCAAAGGC
>CAZDAY010000350.1:0-1701 GCA_964503435.1 uncultured Treponema sp. | reverse complement strand
GGGTTAGAATATCAATCCTCATGGTCGAAAATCCCCTTTAAAGGTCTTATGATAACTGAATTTTCCTGCGGGTTTACTTCCACAATAACATCGGCAATAGCAGGAACCAGATACTCTTTTCCGTTGTTTTTAATATGCCAAACATCATTTGCACCCGTTTCGGTTACATCGGAAAGTGTACCTAAAACTTGATTTGTGTCGGCATCATAAACGGTGCAACCCAAAATATCGCTGATAAAATATCTGCCCTCGGGAAGTTTTACATCCTTGCGGTTAATGTAAATCACACTTCCCCTGAGTTTTTCGGCTGATTCGATGGAATCAACACCCTCAATGGCCATTAAAACCACATTTCCATGAGGTTTGGCTGATTTGATTTTTAATTTATTATTACCCTCACAGTCGGTGTATAAAAATTTAAATTGCGTTAAAAACTCGCCGTCATCACACCAGGGTTGAACTCTAACCATACCCCTTACACCGTGGGTACCCACAATTTTTCCTGTTTCAAGAATAAGTTCTTGGTCACCAATTTTTTTTGTTACTCTTTGTACCATTTCTTTCTTTTTTTCCTTTTTGAAAACTAAAAATTTTTTATTTAAATTCTTAGTTTTAAGTTCTTTTTCGTAAAAAATAATTTTAACTCACAATCATCATCAAAACTAAAATTTTACAGGACAATTCGTTTTCACAGCCGAACTACCCTTTGCTTATAAAATAAAAGGCAGCCTGTATCAAGAAAATTTTAGATTCAGACTGCCTTAAATTTTCACAACTTATTTACGAATTCCAAGTTCCTTAATAAGTGAACGGTATGCTTCAAGATCTTTTGATTGCAGATATCTCAACATCTTGCGGCGAGAACCTACAGCCTTAAGAAGACCACGAGAAGCGCCAGTGTCTTTTGGGAACGCCTTGCAATGTGCAGTTAACTGTTTAATGCGTTCTGTAAGAAGAGCAATCTGAACTTTTGCATTACCTGTGTCAGATGAACTTGAACCAAATTTGCTTATGATTGAAGCAGTTGTTTCTTTTGTAAGTGCCATAACTTACTCCTTAAAATATTTTTCTGCGTTCCATGCAACCTAGTAAAGGGTGGCAATCCTATAGCCAAGCAACATTACTTAACAGAAATAAAATTTATTGTTTTTACACGACAAGCAATATCTTGGGTTGGCAACAGAAGTTTTAAGATTTTTTTATCATTTTCTGAAGCAACACAACATAATGTATGCAATGTATTAAAACCATTTTTATTTGATTCACAAACTTGAGCCTTAATATTTTTATCCAATTTATCCGCAAAGAAAACCACAACATTGTAAGTTCCGTCGGAAGGCAAAATTTGTAAAATCTGATTTTTGTTATCTTTTGAATTTTCCTTTTTAGAATCAATTTGTGCAGAAAACCAATTCATAGGGTTGTTTGAATTCGATAAATTCTTCTGCAAATCTGAATCTTGAAACTTAAGCGCAAATGCATCGTAAGCAAAAGGTCTTAAAAGCATTTTTTGAACAGACAGAAAATCTCCTTCTTTAACAGATTTTCTAATCCGCGAAGAACTTATTTTTTCGCCTTCAAAAAGCACATCATCAATCAACTTAAAAGTAAAATTGTTTTCTAAGGCAGATTTTTTTAATTCATTTACAGCAAAGGCACCTTTATATCCACATTTAAAATCAGTTCCTTCAGCAATAAATT
>CAZDAY010000349.1:0-1708 GCA_964503435.1 uncultured Treponema sp. | reverse complement strand
AAATTTAACATCCAATGACCGAGTTTTTCTTTTTTTTTGTTGATTTTGGTTTAGAGAAAATTTTTCTTTCGCAACAAAATATTTTTTTCTAAAAATTTAAAAATCGCAGTTTTGTGCAAGTTATGTGTGGCAAAATATTCTGCCGCCAAACATTTTTCTTCAAAAACTGTCATTGCTCAAGCAACGCACAAGAATGACAAATCATTAAGCACGAGCGGAAAAATGTTTAAAAACAGAAAATACTTCTAAAATAATAGATTTTTTCAACTAAAAAACGGAAATTTGCTTTATAATATTTTGAGAATTTAAATACTTGTATTAAAATAGAAAGTCGCGCTGAGATTTAAAATTTTATGAATATCCGGAGACATAAAAATGAATAAAATAAAATTTTCTGCAAGTTTACAAGTTTTTTTTGCATTTTTTTTAATTGCATTTTTTAACATTTTGATTTCCTGTTCTTACGATTACAACACAAAACCAGAAGATTTGTACGGAAAATGGAAATCGGAAACTGTGGAATCTTTAAACGGAAAACAAAACGCTTATTTTGTTATTGAATTTAACAAGAATGGTTTTACGCTTGAAATTTGGCAGGAAAATGATGTTTACACAGAAGATTCAAAAATTGCTTCGTACACATTTTCTGCAAATTATGAAAGTGATGAAGGTTATGTAATTGTAAACATTCAAAGCGAAAATAGTACAGATATTTCGTATAAAACTGAATTTGGAAACAGCGGAACAATTTCTATAAATCAGAAAACAAATCAGCGTTTTGAAATAAATGAAAACAAAAATCTTTTGTGGCAGGGTTTTAAATTTTCGGAGTATCACGAAAAAATTCCTGAAACAAAGGAGCCAAATTCTTCGGAATCCTCTGGCTCGCAGTAAATTTTGTAGCTGACTGGCAGTTTACCAAAAAATTTTCTGCTTCCCCGAAGATTTTACTAATGAAGATTTGTCTTGCTATTTGAGACGAATTACAATGGCAGACGAAACTTACCTAAATGAAATTTTAATTAAAACAGAAGGACGAAAATGAAATTTATAAAAAAAGTTATTTTGGCATTTATTTTAACAGTAAATTTATTAGAATTTTCTATGGCAGCAAGTTCAAAAATCGTAATTCCGCAACTTGCAGAACATCAAGGTTCAAGTTTAGGAAGAGAACTTCCTGTTTGGATTGACGATATAAATGAAAATAAAAATCAAAAAATTTTTGAAGATTTAGGAATTAATTCTAATGAAAAGCAAATTTTTGTAATTGCCGGCCGCGATAAAAATCTTGATGTAGCAAAAGATTATGCTGAAAGTTTAGATTTAAACGCTGCACTTCCATTTGCATTAAGGCTTTCAATTTCTTCCAGAGCAAACATAATTCTTGCTGTAATGGAAAAAAATAAGGAAATTTCAAAATCCACAAGAGACGCACTTTATGAACAAATTGTTCTGTTAACACAAAACCTTAAATTTGAGGATTTGCAAAAAGAAGCGACTTACTGGATAAAAACTCAGACTTTGAACAAAAAAATAAATCCTAAAAAAGCAAAACCTTCTGATTACAAAAACGAATACATTTATTTTGCAGTTTATTCGATAAACAAAAATCTTTACAATCAAAAAATTCAAGATGCAATACAAAATTTAAAAACTTTTCAGTTTACTTTAAAATCTAATTCAAAATCTAATTCAAAAAAACAAAATC
>CAZDAY010000348.1:0-1714 GCA_964503435.1 uncultured Treponema sp. | reverse complement strand
CTTAAAACCAGTTGATGTGCGCCCTGTTTTAACTGAAGGATTGTGTTAGCAAGCGCCTTTGAATTTGGTTTGTTTTCAGTTGCAGAATTTCCCCATCCAAAAGTTTCATTTAACTGCAAAAGTTTGGCAATTACTTCTGGCGAAAGTTGATCGGTTGTAAAACGCATATAATTGCAAATATAATCAATCATACTTTCGTAATCGCTTAAACGCATTCCTAAAACTAAGGAACGTTCATTATCAGCAAAACTCGATGAATCCGGACAAACAATTTCGGTTACTTTTTTATCATTTTTGTAAGGGTCGGGAGTAATTAGCGAAGTTTTAACCATTGCATCAAAAAGATTTCGTACACAAGTTAAATGCAAACGATAATTTTCTTGAACCTTTGGAAGTTGAACTGTGTTATACCATATTTCTTTATCTTCAACCGCCTTTATAATTTCTTGATTAAAATTTCGCTGCGTATCAGCCATTATAAAACTCCTTTCAGACATTTCTAAAATTAGAATTTATCTTTAATTATATCGCCTTTTGACAGATTTGTCAGAAAGTTAGCATTCTATTTAATTTACGGCAAATTTTACGCTGATTTTTATGACAAATTATAACAAACTACAGCAAAACTTTACGCAAACCATATTCAACAATATCTGTTGCGCCAAGAGAACGAAGTTTTGGCAGCAAGGTTGGCACTTCACTTTTTTGAACCGCAATTTTTACCGCATAACCGTTGCCAGCAAAAAGTGGCGAAACTGTAGGGCTTTTCATGCTAGGAATTCCTTTTATGAGCGCATCAAAATTTTCCTGAGAAACATTCATTTCAAGCATTACGCGGCTTCGTGCGGCAAGAACTGTTTCAAAAAGCATTTTAAGTTCAAGGATTTTCTGTTTTTTTTCAGAATTTTCCATTGCTTTTTTTGAAGCGTACATTCTTGTAGAAGATTCCATTAACGTGTCTACAATTTTAAGACGATTTGCCTTGAGCGAAGAACCTGTAGAAGTGTTGTCGATTAAAACTTGCGCCAAAGAATCTTGAGTATCTTGAACAAAACCTTCGCTTGTTCCCCAAGTTCTAAAAATTGTTCCATTAACATTATTTTTTTCAATCCAGCGGCGGCTTAAATTCTGATATTCTGTAGCAACTGTAATTTTTTCGTGCAAAAGTTTTTGGTAATCAAGTGTTTCTGGAATTGCAACAACAATGCGAACTGGATCAAAACCTAAATCCATAATTTCTACAACTTCATCTTGAACAGAATTTTCGTAAACCCAATCTTTGCCACTAAAACCAACATCCGCTTTATTTTGTGCAAGAAGCGCACTTGTAATTTGAGGCTTTACAACTTGAAATGCTAAATCTTCTTGATTTGTAACTGGAAAATATTGTCTGTCTGGCAAATAAAGAGAAATTCCTACATCACTAAAAAGTCCAAAAACAGATTCATAAATTCGACCTTTTGCAAGAAGCACTTTTAATTTTTCCATATTTTTTCCTCGCGAATAATTCTTAAATTTACAAAGAGATTTTCAGTTTATAGAAGATTATGTTTTAGTTCAAGTTATTCACAAGGCAGAAAATAAGGCTAAAACAAGAAAACTAAAACTAAAAAGCGAAAAGACGTGCCACTCACAAAATCATCAAAAATAAAAAAGAAAATTAAAATCCAAATGACAAATTTCTGTTTTATTTCTATAATAAATTTATATTTGA
>CAZDAY010000347.1:0-1721 GCA_964503435.1 uncultured Treponema sp. | reverse complement strand
ATAGGACACCATCAAATCACGAAATGTATAGAATAAAATAATTTGGGAAAGACAAAACGCAACCTTTTCAAAAGGTTTCTTTTTTTCTTTAAATCTTTTTTTCTTCCAAAATTTTACAAAATCTTCACAGCGGCAAAACTTTAAACTTCACAAAAGTCTTTTACTTGACGCGCTTAATTTTTTTTTGTAATCTTTTGTTATAATTTACAAACAAAAAGCAAAAGGGGAGTAGTTTCCCTCCTAATGAATCAACAGCCGACTAAAAAAGTCTGGTTCTTAGGCTTCAAATTCTTTTGAAGAAACAAGACCTTTTGCCTGTTATTTCTGTTTTTGCAGAGACAGCAGGCGAAAGGTCTTTTTTTGTTTAAATTTTTTTTAATCTGGAGGTTTTTATGGATCAGGTTCTGCTTTATTTTACAGAAGGAATTCGCGCTATTGGCTGGCAGGAAATTGTAATGTACGCAATCGGCATTCTTTTAATTGTGCTGGCGGTTGCAAAGAATTACGAACCAATGCTTCTTCTGCCTATTGGTTTTGGTGCAATTTTGGTGAACTTGCCGTTAAATGTTGTTTGGGAACACGGCGGAACTGACGGTGCGCTGAAAATCCTTTTTGAGTGCGGAATTATGACAGAACTTTTTCCGCTGTTAATTTTTATTGGTGTGGGTGCAATGATTGATTTCCGTCCACTTTTACAGCGCCCATGGATGTTGATTTTTGGAATTGTAGCACATTCAGGAATATTTATTGCGGCCTTTATTGCATATAAAGCTTTTGGTTTTTCAATTCCAGAAGCTGCGAGCATAGGTGTTATTGGCGCGGCTGACGGTCCAACAGCAATTTTTGTTACATCAAAGTTTGCTCCAAATCTTTTAGGACCAATTACTGTTGTAGCTTATTCTTACATGTCGCTGGTTCCGATTATTATGCCACCGATCATCAAACTGCTTACAACAAAAAAAGAGCGACAAATTCATGTGCAGGCAAAAGATTCAAATGTTCCAAAATGGATAATTATTGCTTTTCCTATTTTTTTAACGCTGATTGTGGGAATTTTAGTTCCTGTTGCGGCTCCGCTGATTGGATTTTTAATGTTCGGAAATCTTGTGCGTGAATGTGGCGTTCTTGAAAAACTTTCTAAAACAGCGCAAAACGAACTTTCGAACATTGTAACTCTTCTGCTGGGAATTAGCGTGGGCGCTTCAATGCGTGCAGAAAATTTTATTCAGGTTCAAACTCTGCTTATAATGCTTTTGGGATTGATTGCATTTATTGGCGACACTGCCTGCGGACTTATTTTTGCGAAATTTTTAAATTTGTTCCGGCCAAAAGGAAAAAAAATAAATCCAATGCTTGGTGCGTGTGGAATTTCAGCCTTTCCAATGGCAAGCCGTGTTGTGCAAAAAATTGCTCTCGAAGACGACGACCAGAACTTTATTTTGATGCACGCTGTTAGTGCAAATGTTTCAGGTCAAATCGGTTCAGTAATTATTGGCGGAATAATTTTATCTGTAGTGCCACTTCTTGCAGGTTAATTTTCGCTGATATTTTTGTGCTAAGCGGGCGCTTTATTTTGTGAAGCACCACTTGCTTGCGAGAACTGACGGTTTCGTTAAGAAAATGTCGCTTGTGCTAAGAAAATTACTCGACAAAATCAAAAATTGGCGTTTCATCAGGAAGAAAAATTAAAAATTTAGAATATTTTTCAAGCCATTCTCCGT
>CAZDAY010000346.1:0-1721 GCA_964503435.1 uncultured Treponema sp. | reverse complement strand
CACTTTTTAATTTAGATGTTTGCTTGGCAAACTAACAATCCTTTAGGAGACTTTTATGAAAAAGACAAATAAATTTGTTCTGTCTGCTTTTTCTGCATTACTGCTTTCTGCAACAGGAGCGGCTTTTGCAAAAGATATTGGAAATACATTCAACGCTGAATTCAGAATCAAAAGTAGAACATCTTTTGGAGTAGATTTGGACTCTCCATATAATCTTGGTTTAAAGCAGGAACTTTTGGATTTTGCTTACGTAATGCATGTTGGACCAGGATACCTTTCTAATCAGTTTAGCGCAGATGTTCCGGTTGGATTTATTAATTTTAGTGTATACGATGTTGCAATAACTCCTATTTCCGGCGGTACTGTAGAAAATTTAGAAGCTAGTCGCGGAACTGATAGTTTTTATGAATATTGGGATTCTGGAAAATTCAGTGCCGGAATTTCATGGAAAAATTTCCTTCTTACTTTGAACGGCAAAAATACAGAATCATTCTGGCTTCCTTGGAACAAGGCTTTTGAAAACACAGACGATAAAATCCGCGTTTCTTGGGCTTCTATGGACACTGTTGTAGGCGCTACCAGAACTAAAAAAATTCTTTCTAGTCAGCCTTTGGATACAGACCAAAAAGGCAGAAGTTCCGGAAAATGGACAGGAAAAGAATCAACTTACCTTGTAGAACAAGACGATGGCACAATGGATAAACTCCACTTTGCAGTTGACGGTCAGATGGTTGGTCTTATGTACAATATGCCGGATGTGTTCGGCGTAAACTTAAAGTTTGCCACAGAAAATCCTTATGACAGCAAATTAAACACTGTTCACGATTATAACGGTATTGCTTTAGGTTTGGATTTTGTTGTTACTCCAAAATTCTTGAAAGGTTTAAGAGTTTTGGGTTCTGCTGCAGGAACTTGGAACTACGGTGCAGATCACAATGCAGACCCATTTGCTGCTGGTGTTAAAGCAAGTTATTCTATTGTACTTAATGAAGATATTACTGTAGAACCTTATGCCGGTTTTGATGCGGGACTTTTCTTGCTTGATGATTATTCTGTTTCTACAATCGCTAAAAATTCTTCTACTCAGTACAAAACAGGAATTTCTGATGATGAAACAAATTTGCCGGGCGGCGGTTTTGAAGCTTCTGTTGGTGCAGCGGTAAGATGGCCGGGACAGCGCGGTTGGCATACAGACTACATTACTGGCGATGAAGGTCGTGTGTTCCCTGGTATGGCTTTGGGATATTCATTCTATAATAATCCTTTTGACGGCGATACTGCTCCTTCTCATTCTATAAAATTTACACTTTTTGAACCAACAGGACATGAAGGCGTTTTGTATTTTATTGGTTCAGAAGTTATTGCTGACTTAAAAAATATTGGAACAAAGGATTGGGAACTTCTTGCAACTGCTTATGTTGATTGTCCTTTAGACATGCTTATTAAACATGGAATTTTAACTCCGTTTGTTACACTTTATTATGATAATCTTCCTTATGAAAAGGGTGCTGATATTCTTCGTCAAAATGCACTAAAAACAGATTTGGGTGTTAAACTTTCAGAATTCATTCCAAACACTGTTGTAAGTCTTCTTTGGAATTCTGGAAATTTAATCGAAAATAAGAATGTAGAAGCGCCACTTACAAAGGGTTTTGTAAGATGTGCAGTAGAAATTACATTCTAATTTAGGGATTGTTATGAACTTAAAGAAAAAACTTAAT
>CAZDAY010000345.1:0-1733 GCA_964503435.1 uncultured Treponema sp. | reverse complement strand
TTCTTGTAATAACTGAAAGTTCAATGCTTACAATATCATTTTTTACTTGAACTTCTCCCACACCGCTGACTTCAACAGTTCTAAGATTTTCCTTTGTTTCTTTTATCGTACAAGACGTAAAACTCAATGAAAGACAAATTAGTGCAAACATTGCAAATTTAAAATTTTTTATTTTTTTCTTCATAAAATTTTCTCCTCATAAAATTTGATTTGTTTAATTTTGCATTTATTGCGTTTTATTTTACTTTTTGATTTTAGCGAATTTTTAACGGATATTGAAATAAAATCGTTTTATGTAAGTTGCTCTTTCTGATGCCTGTTTCCAATACGAACTTTTTGGATAAGATTTTAAAAGACTTTCATAAGCGTTTAAAGCTTCTCTTATGTTTTGTACTTCAGAACTTGATTCAAGAATTTGTGCTTTTAAGAAAAGTGCTTCGTCCAGTTTTGTATTTGAAACTGAAAGAAATTCATTTACATAATTTAAACTTTGTGAAAAATTTTTATTGTTATAAAAATCTTTTGCAAGTTTTAAAATTTCTTCTGGCGAATTTTCTGATTGCAAAGGATTTCCGTTTTGAGCAGAAGATGCCTCTGGCACAGAAGAACTGCTGGTTTGCAAAGATGATTCTGACATGGCAGAAGAGGGTACAGTTTGCGAAGATGACGAAACGCTTTGCTGCGAAACCGAAGGCACAGAAGAACTGCCAGTTTGAGTCAAATCCTCTGCAAGAACATTAAGTTCCGCTGCTTGCTCTGAATCTAGTGAATCTGCAATAGAAGAAGCTGAATTAAAACGCTTAGGAACAATTTCTTCGTAAGAAGGTGCTATTGCAATTTCAGAATCCGTAGCCTTACCCTTGATTTGAATTTCCAAATAATCGTCTATAAAATTTCCTGTTAAAGCGTCATTTTTATAAAAGTGCAAAAGGGTTGTTCCTTGAGCACGGGAACGCAATGTAAAAATTGTGTCAGAAGTGCCAATTTTTCTTCCCATATAGCGCATTAAATTTTTAGAATCTTCTTCGCCCAAATAAACCCAGCCATTTCCCGGATAATGAACTTCCAAAAACTGATTTTGTTTCATAGTCATAGTTCTTGAAGCAACAGGAATTTCTTTTTGTTCATCATCAAATTTATTTTCATCTTTTGAATTTTCCTGATTTTGATTTGTTTCACTTAAAGAATTTATTTCTTCCACAGATGGAACTTCTTGAAGCCCAAAATTCAAGACTGAATTTAAACTGTTTTCTTCAAGATTATCTTCTGCTAAAGAATCACTTTGAGAATCATCTTCTGGATTTTGCAGATTTTCCTGATTTTCAAGTTCTGAAATTTCTGAAATTGTTTGGCTTTCATCAGTTAAGTTTTGAGCATTCTGCTGATTTTCTTCATCAGAATTATTTTCCTGCTCCGACTGTTCTGCTTGCAAAGCGGAATTTTCATTTTCTTGAGAATAAAATTCTGAAATATCTTTTGGCAATTCTTCGTTTTCTGTTAAAATTTCAGTTTCCAAATCAGAATTATCCAAATCATTTTCTTCGGTTTCAAAGTACGGATTTATGTCCGGATCAATTTCTTGAATATTTTCATTTTCTGTTTGACTTTGAATTGGTTCATCAAAAACATTCGGCTCGTCTTCTAAAATTTCAATTTGAGGATATTCCTGTTCTGAAAAACTTAAATTTTCTTCTTGCGCTGATTTTTCCAAATTTTCATCATCAGAATATGTC
>CAZDAY010000344.1:0-1749 GCA_964503435.1 uncultured Treponema sp. | reverse complement strand
CATTTTTAAAAGTTCTTTCTGGCGAACTTGAACACGATTCAGGTCAGATTTCAATTACGCCGGGAGAGCGAATGGCTGTTTTGAGTCAGGATCACTTTAAGTTTGACAAATATTCTGTAAAAGAAACGGTTATGATGGGCTTTCCTAAACTTTATGATATTGGCAAACAAAAAGATGCAATTTATGAAAAAGCGGATTTTACGGAAGAAGATGGAAATAAGGCGGCAGAACTCGAAGCAGAATTTGGTGAATTAGGCGGATATGAAGCGGAAAATCAAATTGAACAGATGCTTTCGGGACTTGGGCTCGAAGAAGAATGTCATGATAAAATGATGAGTGATTTGGACGAAAGTCAGAAAGTTCGGGTTCTTTTAGCACAGGCTTTATTTGGAAATCCAGATTATTTAATTCTTGATGAACCTACAAATGGTTTGGATTTGGAATCTATAAGCTGGCTGGAAGATTTTTTAATCAACTTTGAAAACTGCGTTATTGTTGTTTCTCACGACCGTCACTTTTTAAATGCGATTTGTACATATATTTGTGATATTGATTACGGAAAAATTACTCAGTTTACAGGAAATTATGATTTCTGGTATCAGATGAGTCAAATTTTGCAGAAGCAGCAAAAAGATCAGCAAAAAAAGCGTGAAGATAAAATGGCAGATCTTAAAGCATTTATTCAGCGTTTTGCAAGTAATGTTTCAAAATCAGGACAGGCATCCAGCCGTAAAAAAGTTTTGGAAAAGCTTGAACTTGAAGAATTGCCGGTTACAAGTAGAAAATTTCCTTACGTTGCATTTCAAAGTGAGCGGCAAATTGGAAATTTTGTTCTTACTGCAGATGATATTACAACAAAGGATGACGAAGGGAACTTTTTGTTAAATAAATTTTCTATTACAATTCATCCAGGCGAAAAAGTTGCATTTGTTGGAATGGAACATAATTCAATAACTTCTTTCTTTGACATAATTTCTGAAACAAAAAAGCCTTTGGATGGAAGGATTAACTGGGGACAAACAACCAAACACACTTATATGGGACGCGATAACAGTGCATATTTTGCTAATGATTTGACAATTACTGATTGGTTAAAGCAATATTCTCCAGACCAAGACGATGCTTATGTACGCGGATTTTTGGGGCGAATGCTTTTTAGTGGCGATGATTCTTTGAAAAAAGTTAAGGTTCTTTCTGGAGGCGAAAAAGTTCGTTGTATGCTCAGCAAAATGATGTTGAGTGGAGCAAATGTTCTTATCCTTGATGATCCGACAAATCATTTGGATTTGGAAAGCATTGAAAGTTTAAATCAGGGACTTGTAAAATTTTCTGGCGTAGTTTTATTTTCAAGCCATGACCACGAGTTTATAAGTACAATCGCAAACAGAATTATAGAAATTACTCCAAATGGCGTAATAGATAGAATGATGAATTTTGATGATTATTTAAAAGACGAACAAGTTAAAGAATTACGCAAAGAATATTATAAGGGAATTGATAAAAAAATTCGCTTTTAATTTTGAAATTTTTACTTAAAAGATTATCTGCGGAATTTTATGTTTTGCATTTATTTTCTGCAGATAATTTTATGAAGTCTGTTGATGCCAGGCTGTGATTTTAAGTAACTTTAAATGTTTATGAGTTGTGGTGGGGGGAATCCATATTTTTGTATATATTGCAGAAAAGATTTTATTTTTCTTTAAGTTTTCTTTTTAATTCAGCGATTTCCGCATCTTTTGAATTCAACAG
>CAZDAY010000343.1:0-1753 GCA_964503435.1 uncultured Treponema sp. | reverse complement strand
ATCTGGATTCGCATTAGTTTTCATTTTTGCAACCTCACAAAAAGTTTTTATTTTTTTATTTTATTTTTCTACCAAAAGCAAATTTGCATTTTTCGCATAATCACTTTCTGGATAAAGTTCATTTAAAGTTTTACAGGCAAGTTTTGAATCTTCTGTTAATCCTGCTGTTTCAAAAGCTTCAACCGCGCCGTAAAGTGCTCTTTGTGCCAAAAGATGATTTTTGTCTAAGCGTGCATATTTTGCCGACGAAAGATAAGTCTGTGCACTTGTTAAATTATCATTTTTTGAACGGCAATATTCTGCAATAATTATAGAAGTTCTTGCCGCATACCCTGCCTCATCTTTTTCATTTTCAGATTCGCTTTGGATTGAAAAAAGTTCATTTGCTAAAACAAAGGCATCTTCTTTTAAGTTTTGATTTTGCCACATATATTCACAAAGTTCTGTTCCAAGAATTCGTCCGGATTTTGTGGAAGACGCAGATTTTTTTTTGTATTCTGATTGAAGTTTTACATATTTTTCATCAGCGCCATTTAAAAGTTTTTCAAGTTCCGCTCTTTCTTCATAAATTCCATCTTTTTGCGAAAGTTCTGGAAATTGCGAAATCAAAATATTTGCCTGTTCAAGTGCATCTTTAAAATTTGACTGCGAACGATAAATATTTATTAAATTTTTTCTTGAATTAAAAACGTAAGAACTGTCCGGCATAAATTCTAGCAAGTATTTATATTGTAAAATTGCGAAATTATTTTGATTGATTTTTGCGTAACTGTCCGCCATATAAAAATACGAAGCATCAAGAAATTTTCCTCTTTTAAATTCTTTCTGATAATCTTTAAATCTGCTGATTGCAATCTGATATTTTTTTGCTCCGTAAAAAAGTTCACCACGCCTATAAGATGATTCGTCTGCCAAAGTACTGTTCGGAAATTTTGTTACAAGTTCCAGAAAAATTTTATCACTTTCGTTCCAGTTTTTTTGTTTTTCATAAATTTGTGCGATTTTAAAAAGTGATTTCATTCCAAATTCATTATTTTGTTTTGATGCTTCCTGTAAAAGTGAAATTGCCTTTTCGTAATCATTTGCATCAGTAAAAATATCAGCAGTTAAAATAATGGCTTCTTCTTTTTGATTTTGATTTGTAGCGCAAGAAAGTGCTAAAAGAGACGCCTGACTTGCCTTAGAAAAATCTTTTAATTGCAAGGCTGCATTCACTGCGCTTATAGAAGCACTAAAAGACAAACTGTTATTTTTATCAGACTGAACTAAATTTATTAAAGTGTTATACGCTTTTTCGTTTTGATTTAATTTGTACTGACAATATCCCAAATAAAATTTTGCATAAAAAATTTTTTCTTCGTTTTTAGAATTTATATATCGTTCAAAATATTTTTGTGCATTTAAATAATCTTTTTTGTTAAAATAATCGAGCGCACAAATATAATATGCACTTGAACTTTCCACACGCATGGCTTGTTTTAAACTCAAATCCAAATACCCGTCCATAAAAAGAACCTTTGCGAAATCAATGCGATCCTGTTCTTTTAAAGGCGCTTTTTCTAAAATTTCAAAAACTTTTTTTGCCTGACTTTCATTTTGATTTTTTGTCAGAATTTTTGCATACAAAAGATTTGCGTTATACCAGATCCCCAAAGAATTTTTTTGTAAAGAATTTTCATTTTGATTTTTTACAATCGGACAAATTTTTTCTATGCTCAAAAGTGCGTCTTTGTAATTTTTTGAATTGTAAAGC
>CAZDAY010000342.1:0-1759 GCA_964503435.1 uncultured Treponema sp. | reverse complement strand
TCTAACAGAAGCTGATTTAAGATTTCTTTTGTATCGTTATTTTCCCAAACATTCATTTTTAGTGCCAAAACATCTTTTTGATTAAAAGCATCAATCAATTTTGAATTCAAATCGTCCATCGTAAACATTTTTCTGTTAAACTTTATGAATTTCATCGCAAAATCCGCATCTTGTGCATAAGGCGCAGGGGCTTTTCGTTTACAAACATCGCAACCATCACAGGCAACTTTTTCGCCACCCAATGCATCCAGAAGAATTTGCCTCCTGCAAGTTGAACTTTGTGCAAAATCAGCCAAAACCCTTTCTCGGGAATTTTCTGGAAAGCGGGAATATTTTATGCTGTCGAGTTTGCTCCACAAAAGAATTGCTGTTGCAACACTTCCATCTCTTCCGCCACGTCCGGCTTCCTGAATATAACTTTCGGCTGTGGGACTTGCTTCTAAATGAATTACCGTGTGAATGTCTTTTTTATCAACTCCCATTCCAAAAGCACAAGTACAGCAAAGAATTGCATCAGTTTTTGGATAAAACCATTTTTCAACAAAAGTTTTTTCATCTTTTTCTAAACCTGCGTGATAAAATTTAACCTTATCATCGCCCAAATATGCGGAAAGTTCCTTTGCCATATCTTCGGATTTTTTTCTAGTGCCACAAAAAATTATTAAAGGTTTAGGACGCAAAAGTGCAAGTTTAAAAGCCATTCGTTTTTTTGCGTAAGTGTTTATGACTTCATAATGAATATTCGGACGGTCGCTGTCGCTGCGGACAATGTGTGCGTTTCCATCAAAAAGTACTTCGCTGATTCTGGATAAAACTACAGGCGATGCGGTTGCAGTAAATGCCGTAACAACCGGAACTTTCAGTTTTTTGATAATCGAGCCGAGCGTTAAATATGCAGGCCGAAAAGTGTCGCCCCATTCACTTGTTACGTGCGCTTCGTCTATGGCGATATGCGAAATTTTACATTCTGAAAGTTTTTGAACAAGTTCTTCGTTTTGCAGAACTTCTGGATTTGCAAGTATGATTTTTGCACCATTTTTTAATTTTTTGAAATTTTCGTTTCGCTCTTCATCGCTTTGTCCTCCGCGAAAAACAACGCTTTGAATTCCACCTTCGTCCATTCGTCTTTTTTGGTCGGCCATAAGTGCCAAAAGAGGATAAAGCACAAGTGTTGGGCCGCTTAAAATAATCGCTGGCGTTAAAAAGCAAAGTGATTTTCCAGCACCAGTGGGCAAGAGCACAATCTGTTTACCATAAGATTTTATGTCGTCAGCTTCCTGGCTTTCTGTGGATTTTTGTGCAAGCAGAGAATTTTCTGTTAACCCAAAATCTCCTTTTTGTGCAACATTCTCTGGCAAACAAACATCTTCTGTGTTCAGCGGAAATCTTTCGTCTTGGCCTTCTTCACCAGAATAAATTTCTGAAGTTTTTATAAAATCCGCAGTGCTTGAAATATCAAAGTTTTTGTCACTTATACAAAAATCATCACCAAAATGCCTTGCTGAATCTAAAATATTTGCAATTACAATTCTCTGCCAGGGAAACAAATATGTAATTCCAAAGGCTTTTTTTGCAGTTAAAGTCACAAAATCTGAACAAGAAACACTTGAGTCACTTTCTTTTAGCGCTGGAAACTCTTCGTTGCGAATAGCTTGAAACTCTTCGTTGCGAATGGCTGGAAACTGTTCGTTGCGAACATTAGAACTAACATCAGATAAATCAATTTTTTGAGTAAATACTTTTTTCATATATAAATATC
>CAZDAY010000341.1:0-1782 GCA_964503435.1 uncultured Treponema sp. | reverse complement strand
TAAAAAATATGCTCCAAATCCAAAAAAAGAGAAAACAGAAAATTAGAAAATTTATTGTAAAAGACGCTTAAAAATTATAAAATACAGTGCATATTAAATTCGACGAGGTTAATATGGCATATTTTTTTGAAGAACCTTCCCACACTTTTGGTGAATATCTTCTTGTTCCTGGTTACACTTCTGCTGACTGTATTCCTGACAACGTTTCTTTGCAAACTCCTGTCTGCCGGTTTAACAAGGCTAAGGGCGAAAAATCTCCGCTTTATATGAACATTCCTATGACTAGCGCGGTTATGCAATCTGTTTCTAATGACAAACTGGCGATTGCACTTGCGAAAGAAGGTGGCATTAGTTTTATTTATGGTTCTCAGACGATTGAGGATCAGGCTGCTATGGTTGCTCACGTTAAATCTTATAAGGCTGGTTTTGTTACTTCTGATTCAAATATTCGGCCGGAGCAGACTTTGGCAGAAGTTGTTCTGTTGATTGAAAAAACTGGGCACTCGACTATTGCGGTTACTGCTGACGGAACTGCACACGGTAAACTTGAAGGTATTATTACTGAGCGTGATTTTAGGATTGATCATGTTAATCCGAATTCTAAGGTCAGCGAATATATGACGCCTTTTAAGGATTTGATTACTGGCCAAGACGGTATTTCTTTGAGCGATGCTAACGATTTGATTTGGGCGCACAAGGTTAATCAGCTTCCAATTATTGATGACAAGGGAAATCTTGTTTCTTTGGTTTTTAGAAAGGATTTTGATAGTCATCAGTCTTATCCTAAGGAACTTCTTGATTCTAAACACCGCTACATTGTTGGCGCTGGAATAAATACTCGTGATTATATGCAGAGGGTTCCGGCTTTGCTTGATGCTGGTGTTGATATTATGACGCTTGATTCTTCGGAAGGTTTTACTGAATGGCAGCGTCGGGCATTGCAAGACATTCACGCTAAATGGCCAAATGCGAAAGTTGGCGCTGGAAATGTTGTTGACGGCGATGGTTTTAGATTTTTGGCTGAAGCAGGCGCTGATTTTGTTAAGATTGGAATTGGTGGCGGTTCAATTTGTATTACTCGTGAGCAGAAGGGCATTGGGCGAGGTCAGGCTACGGCTACCATTGAAGTGGCTAAGGCTCGCGATGAATATTTTAAGGAAACTGGCATTTATGTTCCGATTTGTTCTGACGGCGGAATTGTTCACGACTATCACGTTACTCTGGCTTTGGCTATGGGTGCTGATTTTGTTATGCTTGGCCGATATTTTGCGCGTTTTGATGAATCTCCTACTAACAAACTGATTGTAAACGGAAATTATGTAAAAGAATATTGGGGCGAAGGCTCGAACCGTGCTCGCAACTGGCAGCGTTATGATTTGGGCGGTAAGGCTAGTATGGCTTTTGAAGAGGGCGTTGATTCTTATGTTCCTTACGCTGGTCATTTGCACGATGGTGTTTCTATGACAATGAGCAAGGTTATTCATACAATGTGTAACTGTGGTGCTTTGTCGATTCCAGAACTTCAAGAAAAGGCGAAAATTACTTTGGTAAGCTCAACTACAATCAGCGAAGGTTCGGCACACGATGTTGTTGTAAAAAATACTTCGATTAACTGATTTAACTGATTTTTTATGGAGGAAATATGAAAGTTGTAATTATTGGTGCTCAGTGGGGTGATGAAGGTAAGGGCAAGATTGTTGATTATCTTGCAGAAAATGCAAATTATGTTGTTCGCTATTCTGGCGGTCCTAATGCAGGACATACAATCGTTGTAGATGGAAA
>CAZDAY010000340.1:0-1782 GCA_964503435.1 uncultured Treponema sp. | reverse complement strand
ATTTGCACCAATAATTCCATAACAGTTGCCTTTCATAAATTTTAAATTTACATCTTTAAACAAAGGCTTTTCGCTAAATCTTAAACTTAAATCTGAAACTGTAATCATTTTTTCCCTTTTATTTTATTTTTTTGTGAACAAGAATTTTAATTTGCTAAAGAAACTTTCATTTTTTGATTTTTGTTTAGAATCTTTACTTTTTTGATTAAGACTTTTTGAATTTTCTTTATTAACTTTTTGATTTTTATTTTTTGTCTGATAAGATTTATTTGTCTGTTTATAAGAATTTTTGTTTGATTTCTTATCACTTTTTGAACTTTGTCTATTTGCAAAAGATGCATAACGTTCTTTGTAAATTTTCATTCTTTCGTCAGTTGACATTGAAGCAAGCAAATCTTCTTCGACCTTATTAAATACGCGGCGATCTCTTTTATATTCAGTTTTTGCTCTTTCATTTTTTGAAGAATATCGCCCCTTGCCTCTTTCTTTTGATTTTTGAGAATTCACTTTAGATTTACTGTTCTCATATTCAAATTGCTTTTTGCGGCCATATTCGCTTTTGTCATTATAATCTTCATGATAAGAATCAAGTTTTATGTAAACGCCCCTGCTCTTATCTTCTGCCATCAAAGATTCTTCTGCAACACTGGAAGGAATTGTTTTTTCTAAATAACGTTCGATGGCAGGCAATGAGTAAACATCTTGTTCACTGCAAAAAGTATAAGCCTTTCCGGTTTTTCCCGCTCTGGCAGTTCGACCAATTCTGTGAACATAATTTTCAGCTTCATTTGGTAAATCATAATTTATTACCATCGCCAAATCATTTACATCAATTCCACGTGCAGCAACATCTGTGGCAACCAGACAATTTATTTTTGAATCTTTAAAATTCTGCATAATTGCAAGTCGTTTTTTTTGCGGAAGATCGCCAATAATATATTCACTTTTTATTCCGTTTAATCTAAGGCGCTTAGAAAGAATTTCACAAGTTTTTTTTGTATTGCAGAAGATTAAAAGACTTTCTGGATTTTCCCGCTGAATAATTCCAAGCAAAAGACGCATTTTGTCATCGCTTGAAACATGGAAAAGTTCCTGGTCAATTTCATCAGCGGCAACATTTTGAGATTCGATTGTAATTTCAATAGGATTTCTTGTATATTCCCAGGCAAGATTTTTTACATAAGAATTTAATGTTGCACTAAAAAGCATTGTCTGTCTTTTTTCTGATGAAGGAAGAACCTTAATCAAAGTTCTAAGTTCCGGATAAAATCCCATGTCAAACATTCTGTCCGCTTCGTCAACAACCAAATATTCAACATCATCAAATTTCATTTGATTGCCTTCGTACAAATCAATTACACGACCTGGCGTTCCAATCATAATATCAACATTTCTTTTTAAAGCAGCGACCTGTTTGTCATAACCAACGCCACCATAAAAACTTGCACATTTTAAATGTGTAAACTGACAAAGTTTTTCGGCTTCTTCTTGAACCTGAACCGCAAGTTCCCGAGTCGGAAGCATAATCAATGCTTTTTTTCCATAAGAATTTGGCGAAGTTAAAAGTTGCTGAATGACCGGAACTAAAAATGCACAAGTTTTTCCAGTTCCCGTTTGAGATTGAACATAAAAATCTCTTTTTTCTTCCAAAGAATCTTTTAAAACCTTTTCCTGAACTGGCGTACATTCAACATAAGCAGCGGCATCAAGACCTTTTTGAAGATTTTCGTTAAGATTGAATTCTCTAAATTTCATTATAAATTCCAAAAAATATTTTTAGAC
>CAZDAY010000339.1:0-1789 GCA_964503435.1 uncultured Treponema sp. | reverse complement strand
TTTTGGAGGAATAAAAAGTATAATTTTTTGCGCATTTTGATTTTGCGTTTCCAGCGAAATTTCTGCATTTTCGTTTTCGATTTTATTTTCTTGCGGATTTTCTGCGTTTTGAATTGGATTTTCTGATTGTGTTTCAGTTTCAAGTTCTGATTCAAATTCTGAGTTAAGTTCTGCTAAAATTTCAGGATTTTCAGTTTCTAAAAAATTTTCTGCTTGCGTTTTATTATTTTGCGAATTTTTTGATTTTTCTGGATTTTTGGAAATTTCATAAATCGTAAGAGATTTTTTGTCAAACGGAAAATCTGTTTTTTCAAATCCATTTTTAAAATCGCCTTTGTAATTTTGGATTGTGAGGTTTACATTAAATTTTTTTTTGTTATCGTTAATCGGCATAAAAATAATCACAAAAACTAAAAGCGCAAGTGAAAAAATTAAATTTATGGACGAAATAAATTTGAACCAGGGTCCAAAATGATCTATAACAAGTCCGCTTGTAAATCTAATAAAAGCGCGAACGTTCCACAGACAAACAAAAAACGAAAGCAGAAAAGTAAGAATTTCCAGCGGATTTATTCCAAAAGCTAAAATGTTTAATATTGAAATTATAATCGAAATTAACGGAATAATTGAAAGGTTGTCAGATTTTACTTTTTTGAGAAAAAATGCTCTTGAATTTGAAATTATAAGTAAAGAAACTACAAGAATTTGCGCTAAAGTGTGATATTGCATAAATATTATTTTATTCAAAAACATTTATTTCTACTAGTTGTATTGAAATTTGGGAGCGTTATTTTACTACAAGGCAGCAAGGTATTACAAATGGAAAGTTAGGGTTGGGACTTGCAATTACAAGAAGTATTTTGGAAAATCATAAAGCAAAAATTGGCGTTACAAGTGATGAAACAAGGGGCACTGTTTTCTGGACGGATATTCCAATAAGATGAATTTAAATTTATAAAATTTATCCTAAAGCAACATCGAGCGTCATCATTAAAGCGAAACCTATTGCAAATCCAACTGTACAAATATCTGTTTTTTCTTCGCGACTTGCTTCAGGGAGCAGTTCTTCAATTACAACAAAAACCATTGCACCAGCCGCAAATGAAAGAAGATAAGGTAAAAGGTTTGTGATAAATTTTGTAAGAAAGATTGTAAGAAGTCCGGCCAAAGGTTCTACAATTCCAGATGCTGTTCCGTAAGCAAAAGATTTTAATTTTCCATTTCCTTCAGAACGTAAAGGCATAGAAATAATTGCTCCTTCTGGGAAATTTTGTATTGCAATTCCGATTGAAAGAGCGAATGCGTCTGCTAAAGTAAGACCTGTACTTCCGTTTAACATTCCAGCAAAAACAACGCCAACCGCCATTCCTTCTGGAATATTATGAAGAGTTACTGCAAAAACCAGCATCATTGTTCTTGAAATTTTAGAATGTGGTCCTTCTGGATTTTGTGCCATTGCGTGAAGATGAGGAGTAATTTTATCAAGAGTAAAAAGAAAGGCAATTCCTAGTACAAATCCAATCAGTGCCGGAAAAAAAGAAAGTCTGCCCATTTCCTGAACCATTTGCATTGAAGGAATAAGAAGTGACCAAACTGATGCGGCAATCATAACTCCAGCGGCAAAGCCAAGTAATCCCCTTTGAAGTCCATCATTCATTTTCCGTTTCATAAAAAATACACAAGCCGAGCCTAGCATTGTGCCAGCAAATGGAATAAATAATCCCCAAAAAACATTACCTGACAATTTTTTCTCCTAAAATTACTTCTTTTTTAATTTATTATGTTGTTC
>CAZDAY010000338.1:0-1810 GCA_964503435.1 uncultured Treponema sp. | reverse complement strand
GAACCACGGTTGGTGTACTTCGATAAACTCAGCAACCGCCAGTCGAACCACGGTTGCACCTGTTAACAAATTTCAGGAAAAATCTGCAAAATCAGCAAAATTTTTTTTCAAATCCAGCGTTCATTTTGTTCATTTCATCAAAAAATCCAGGAAAACTTACTGAGCAACATTCCGCATCTTTTACAATAATTTGCTCGCCTTCTTTAAGACCAAGTCCCATACAAGCAAGCGACATTGCAATTCGGTGATCATCAAAACTTTCAACCGTCGCTCCGTGCAAGCAAAAGTCAGGATTTAAAGTTCCGTCAGCATTTAGAGGCGAATGTCCGTGAATAATCATAAAATCTTCGCCTTCCTGAATTTCTGCGCCAAGTTTCGTAAGTTCAGATTTTAAAACCTTAATTCTGTCAGTTTCTTTGCGTCTGCAAACTGCCGCGTCTTCAATAAAAGTTGTGCCTTCTGTAAAACACGCAATTGCTGCCAAAGCACAAATCGCATCTGGAAAATCAGAAATATTTATGTGAAGTTCTTGATTTTTTAAATTTTCAGTTGACAATCGCCCAGTTCCGTTTCGAGATTTTTTTCCGCCCCGAACAAAAATTTGATTTGTTTCAAAATTCCATTCAAGATCCGCGCCAATACTTTTTAAAATGTCAAAAATCGCGTCATCGCCCTGAGTTTTGCTTCCGTCAATATTGTTGATTGTAATTTCGCTGTCAGAAAGCAAGGCTGCAATCAGCGGAAATGCCACGCCTTCCCAGTCGCCGGGAATTGTTGTATCAAAAGCGTCAATTTTTTTAGGTCCAAAAACTTTTATGTGCTTAAAATCATCAGAAATTTCACAGCGAATACCAACTTTTTCAAGCCATTTTTGCGTCATAGTTAAGTAAGGCGTTTCTTTAGGATTTGTCAGTTCTATTTCCAGAGGATTTTGCAGACGGCACGCGCTCATCATCAAACCTGTAATATATTGGCTGGAAACCGAACCTTCTGTGATAATTTTTTTTTGATTAAGGACAGGACCTTTTACAAGCAGCGGACAGGAATTTTTTGAAGGCTGACTCACAGTTGCAAATGCGCCCAGTTGATTTATTGCGTCAACCACATGCAAAACCGGACGTTTTCTAATGCTTTCGTCGCCAGTAAAAACCGACCATCCGTCAAAAGTTGCCGAAATTGCCGACATAAAATACAAAAGTGAACCGCTGTTTCCCACGTTTACAACATCGCTTGGTAAGTGAACATTTTTGCCCGCACCTTCAACGCACCATTCGCCACTTGCGCCACCAAAGTTAATTTTCGCTCCAATCAAGGGAATAGCTTTTCCAGCACTAAGGCAATCTTCGCTCGCTAGTGGATTTTTAATATGAGACGTGCCTTGAGCCAAAGAAGCCAGCAAAACCGCCCGAATTGTATGTGATTTTGAGCCAGGAACAGAAATTTCCCCGCTTAACCGTGATTTTTTTGCAATAATATTCATAGGTGCAAGTTTAGCACATATTTATTTTTTTGTTTACATAAAATCAAAAAGCAAAGATAAAGTTCAAAATTTGCAAAAGTTAAATATCGAATTTTTTGATAATGACACAATTTTAGTAAAACTTGATATTTGCCCTAAAATTTATTTGCATTTGTATGTAAATTGTATTACATTGTAATTAACTTGTGATTTTTAAATTTGCTGTAAAATCTTCAGAAAGTCAAAATACGGCAAGAAAATCAAAATTAATAAAAACACATGTAAACACGGAGGCAAAAAAATGGCTACATTAAGTATTAGAATGAATGATGAAACAAAGGCAGATTTTGA
>CAZDAY010000337.1:0-1814 GCA_964503435.1 uncultured Treponema sp. | reverse complement strand
AAGACTTTCTGTCCGCTTTGGCATCCGCTGTTGTGCTAGAAGACTTTCTGTCCGCAGCCGCACCGATTGCATCCAAGCTTATCTTTGAAACTTCCGGAATTCCTGCAACATTGCTTTCAGAATTAAATTTTATATTTAAAATCAAAAAAATTCCGCAAAGAAAAACTATAACAAAACTTAAAAAAATAACGCTTTTATTGTTAAGTTTTATCTTTGGCTTTTTTTTCGCTCTTTTTGACCTTTGCTTTCGTTTAGAAGAAGTTTTTTTAATCTTTGACATTTAAAATCATTATAAAAAAATCAAATCAAATATGCAACTTTTAAACTTTTTCAAAAATCAAAATCAGACAAAATCACTGCGAAACCGCAAATTTTAAATGTTTTAAAGCACGTATTTCTGTTTGCCTGATTGCTTCCGGACTTACGCCAATTAAACCACTTACTTCGCGCAAGGTAGGAATTTTTATGTCGCCATCAAAATTAAATCTGTACCATAAAACTTTTTTTTCGTTTTCTTTTAAACAGTTCATTTTTTTGCGAATTTCATTTCGTTCATCATCAAAAATAATTTTTTCTTCCGGAGTCATCGCAGAATCCGCAATAAAATCGGCTAAAGACAAATTTTCACCATTTTCGCTTTCACAAGAATCAAAAGAACTAACCGTATAAGAATTCAGTAAAATATCATCAACTTTTGACTTTTCAATTCCCATAAAAAGAGCAATTTCTTCGCTTTGTGGAACCCGTCCGTTTTTCTGGAAAAGAATATTTTGTGCACTTTTCACAGATTTTTTTAACTCTTCGCGTCTTATTGGCAAAGAAATCATTTGAGAATGAGAATTTATATAACGAAGAATATATTGCAAAATCCACGGATAAGCGTAAGTTGAAAATTTTGTATTAAAACTTTTACGAAATTTTTGAGCCGCTATCATTAAACCAATGTTTCCTTCTTGAACTAAATCCATAACCGGCATTTTTTTTCCTATGAATTTAGAAGCAATACTTACAACAAGTCTTAAATTAGAATTTATAAGTTTTGTTAAAGAGTTTTTGTCGCCCTGTGAAATTTTTGTTGCAAGTTCCCTTTCTTCCTGCTGATTTAACAAAGGATATTTTTGAATTTGTTTAAGATACGAAGGGCTGATTTCGTTTTCCATTTTGATTTCTCCTGAAAGATTAAAGTTTTACAATTTTGATAAAATTCTTTTTTTAACTTTAATTTTGTCCGCTAAGATTTTTTGCTTAACTTAGCATTTCCACTTATTTACAAGCAATTTTCGTGCCAAGTTTTATTTTTATTTTTCAAAACTAATTTAATTCCTTACAATACAAAGAATTAAAATTTTAAGTCAGTTTTTCTATAACACAAAAATTTGATTTTTCAAGATAAATGTATATTTTTTTTTGCACATTTTTGTATACAGTGTAAACTTTTTTATACAGTTGATTTCAGGAGATCAAGAAGTCATTGAAAACCGCAATTCAACTTCGCTCACTAACCGAACAATCTGCTGGCACTTAGCATCAAGAATTGACAAAACATCTATTGAGCCTGTCGAAATAAAAAATTCAAAATTCAAAATCATATCTTGAGTAATGCCAAGCAAATAACTAAAATAAAAATATTATGGTACCAACATTGATTAAAGATTTACTAAGTTCTTCTCCAGACGGAAGAAATGTTAAAGTTTGTGGCTGGGTTCGCAGTATTCGCGATTCTAAAAATCTTGCTTTTATTCAAGTTAACGACGGTTCATGTTTTGCTAACATTCAACTTACTTTTGACCGAAATTCTCCTTCAAATAATGCAA
>CAZDAY010000336.1:0-1819 GCA_964503435.1 uncultured Treponema sp. | reverse complement strand
AATTTAGATTATGCAAACAAAGAGGAAATTTTTTACATTACAGAAAAGCAAAAAAATTCATCTTCTAATCAATCAAAAATTTTTAAGATTTTTAATTTAACTTACATTGATGCAGAAGAATTAAAATCTCAATGGCCATCACAATTTTCAAACATACAATTCAATATTGACAATGCAAAAAATTCTATTTTGATTTATGCAAGTTTTAAGGAAATTGAGAACATTCAAAACTTAATAAATTTAATTGATAAGCCAGAAAATCAAAAAATTTATTCATCACAAATTTTAAAATATATGAACTGCGATGATTTTATAAATTTGGCGACAAGTAAATTTAAAGATATCAATTTTTTAAAATCAAAAAATCCTCATCAAATTATAACTTATTGTACAAAAAACAAATTAAAAGATTTGGAAAATTTTATTTTTACAGTTGATTGTGAATCGGAAACTTATCCAGTGAATTTAAAATATATAAAAAGTTCAACGCTTATTGAATTTCCGCCACCGGATTTTGATGCAAATTCTTTTATTGATTCTGGATTTCCAAATCTTGTGTTTTTCAAAGGCAGCAAGGAAAAGTATAATGAATTACTTTCCAAATTAAAATTTATAGATTTGCCGCAGCCACAAATTAAATATGAACTTTTGGTAATTCAATCAACAAAAAACACAAACAAAAGTTTTAAACCAGAATTTTCGCTTAACTATTCGAATTCAAACGTTAAGGAAGATGACAATTCAATTCTTTCGTTTGCAACAGATCTTTCGCAGATTTTCGGAATCAACTTTAATATAATTTCAAAACTTGGATATGATTTTGCTTTTTCACTGAACAACCAGCTCAATAAAAGTCAAGCAACAATCTGTACGGATACAAGTCTTACTGGAATAACCGGGCAGGAAATTCAATTTCAAAACACGGACACTTATCGCTACATCGAATATGAGTATGACAAAAATAATTCATCAAACACAATCGGAATAACGCAGACAATTACTTCAGGTTTAATTATAAATATTACAGGCTGGATTTCTGGTTCCGACATGATAACCATGGATATAAACGCTAGCATTTCAAAACAAAATTCTGAAAGCAATTCGAGTTCTTCTTCTGTTTCAACGCTTCCATCAACTTCAGAAAGAATTGTAAATACACAACTAAGAACAAAATCTGGCGAAGCAATTATTATTGGCGGTTTACTGAAAGATGAAGAAAATTTACAAACAACGTCTCCAACATTTTTTTCACGCATTCCGATTATCAGAAAATTATTTCAGCAAGAATCAAAATCAAAAGAACAAAGTGAAATTACAATTTATATTGTCCCGACGCTTTTAAAAGATTTTAAAGATTCTAGCGAAAATAAAAATTCAATTTCAGTTTCAGATTTTTGCAGGAAGTATATTGATGAAAAAATATAATCAAAAAACGAAATATAAAAAATTAGCGAACACTTTGCAATTTAAAAATATTCCAAAAAAAGAAGAACAATTTTCACTTCACTTTATGGAACAAAACAAATGTCTGCTTCTTGAAAAAAATGAAAAAAATATTTTTGTTGCTTGTTGTAAGAAATTATCTTTTTTTACGGAACTGCTTATCGAAAACAGTTTTTCTAAACCCACAGAATATTTTTTAATTTCCACAGAAATTTTTAATAAGTTAATAAATGAAATTCAGGGATTTGATTTTAGTGAACAAAAAAAATTTCTTGCAAAAAATGATATTGATAAAATCGAAAAAAATTCTCCAACTGTAAATTTACTTAATTCAATTTTTCAAGATGCACTCAAGCAAAACGCCAGCGACATACAT
>CAZDAY010000335.1:0-1827 GCA_964503435.1 uncultured Treponema sp. | reverse complement strand
GATAACATCAAGTCTGTGCTCAACCAAAACAACTGCTTTTCCTTCCGCAGCCAAATTTTTTAAAAGCGACAGAAGAATTTTTGTGCCTTGCATATCAAGATTTGCCAAAGGTTCATCAAAAATTAAAATTGGAGTTTTCATTGCCAAAGTGGAAGCATTTACAAGTCTTTGTTTTTGACCGCCAGAAAGCGTGCGAGTTTTCCAGTTTTTATTTAACTGCATTATTTGACAGGATTTTTCGATTTGATTTGAAATTTCATCAGTAGGAAAACCAAAATTTTCACAGCCGAAAGCAATTTCATCTTCTACAATCTGATGAATGATTTGTTCTTCAGCATTTTGCAAAACCGTTCCAACTTTTTGTGAAATTTCACTCATCGACATTCCAAAAGAATTTTTTCCGTCAATAAAAATTTCACCTTTAAAATTTCCGTTAACAACACGCGGAATTATTCCATTTATTAACGAAAGCAAAGTTGATTTTCCGCTGCCAGAAAGTCCAGAAATAAGCGTAATTTCGCCGTAATTTATTTGAATTTCAAAATTTTCTAAAATTTCTGGAAGATTGTCTTGTTCAGTTCCGTAAGAAAAAGATTCACAATGTATTTTTATAGCAAGATTTTTTTTATTCATTTTTTTATCACCAAATGAAAACTTAAACAAATCACAAAAATCATCAAAAATAAAACTGCAAAAATTATGTCTCGTGTTTTGATTTTGATTGCTTTGTAAACTGAAGGTTTTATGTTGTTGCAAATAAAGCCGCGAGTTTCTACTGAAAGCGTTAATGTTTCAGAAATGTTTACTAAACGCACAATCAGCGGAATTAAAATTGCTCTGTAAAAAACTTGCGGTCGCCAAAGTGAAGTTGCCCCTCGAGTTTTCATTGCGTTTCTTATTTGATTTATTTCGCGCTGAAGAATTGGAATAAAAGTCAGCGTAATTAAAATTCCTAAGTTTAGCAAGCGCGGAAATTTTAATTGTGTTAAGCAACGCACAAGAGCAGACGGCGGCATTGAAACGCCAGGAATAAACGCAATCACAACGCCAGAAAGTCTAATCGCCATTTGATAAGTAAAAGTTAAATTTCTGTTTGAAGCAAAGTAAAAAATTGCTGAAAAAATTGCTATGTAAATTGTTAAAAATGGAATTAACTTTAAACAAGTTTTTGCATAGCCAAAAGTGCAAAGCAGAAGATAAACTGCAACTAAAAAAACTACGCCAAAAATGTTTCGTGCTAAAATTAAAGCGTTTATAAAAATCAGCAAGGCGGCACTAATCGAAAAAATTGGATAAAGTGGATTTTTAATTTGAAACGAATCTAACACAAAAACCTCATTTCAAAACGCCCGCTTTTTTAAGTTCCTTAGAAATTTTAATTCCTAAAAATGCGCCTAAAGCACAAACCGCAAATGTTCCTACAACAAAAACTACTGCTAAAATCTTAAATCCGCCTTCAAAAAAAAGGTTCATAAGTTCCTTTGAAAAAAATCTATAATATAGAAGATTAAAAGGAAGTGTTGCTGGAATAAAAAGCCAACTCGCAAAAAATATTGCTTTGTTTGATTTGTATCCGCGAAAAATAAAAATAACCAGAAGTTCCAAAATTAAACCGGTTAAAATGCTTGAAAAAAACATAACTGGCGCCATAAAAAGTTCAAAAAGTCCAGTCAAAAACGCAAAAATAAAAAGCGTTCCGGGTTTTCTGATTTTCATAAGAGCAACTGCCGGGAACAAAGAAAACTGCAATCCGGTTACAAGTTGTGCCAGACCGAAAATATAAATGTGCGAAACAATCGCCATAACTGCCGCCGTACAAAGTGCCAC
>CAZDAY010000334.1:0-1845 GCA_964503435.1 uncultured Treponema sp. | reverse complement strand
ATTCAGAAACATAAAAATAAACGGAGCGAGAACTGTATTAAAAATCAGCTGAAATAAAAATGACCATGAAAATGGATTAAAACGCAGAAGAGCGTTAGGATATAAAATTGAAATCAAAAATAGCAAAACTGCTTTTAAAATTGTAGCAGAAAATCCTAAAACTAAAGGCACTAAAAAACCTTCTGTATTTATAACCTTATTAAACAAACCTGAAACGTATCCAATTAAAGTTCTAAAAAGGCAATTTATTCCAAACGGACCTGCACTAAAAAAATCAAGAATTAAACCAGAAATAAAACCGCTGGATTCTCCGCAAAAAGTTCCATTGTGAATCGCAAAAAAAATCAAACAAAGCAAAGATAAATCTGGAATTGCAGGCATAAAAGTTAAATTTGCCAAAACAGCATTTTCTAATAAAGACATACAAAGGAGAATCAATGAACTTGAAAGAAAATATCGGAACATTAGTTATTTTCCCTCCGGATTGTATGGAATTTTATCATTTTTTGAAGTTTTATCTACAACAAGAACAGTTTCAAGCCTTGCAAAATCAATAATCGGATCAAGTTCAATGTCAAGTGAAGAATCATAATCTAAAGAGGTAATTTTTGAAATGCGCCCAATTGGAATATCTTTCATATAATTTTCATTTTCACCGCTTGTAATTACAATATCGCCATAATTAAAATCTTCAACATTTCGTTTTCTGATATATTGAAGTTTTAAAGGCATATCAAAAGAGCCGTTTCCGCTAACAAGACCAATGTCTCTTGTATTTTGAATTCTTCCAGAAATATTACATTTTAAATCGTAAACCGGCATAACCATGCAAGTTGTTAAACCAACAGTTACAACTCTTCCTACAACACCAATATTTCCATTTTGAATTGCGATTACAGGCATTCCTTTTTTTATGCCATTAAGTGAACCTTTATCAATCGTAATTCCAGAATACAAATTATTTATATCTCGTCCGATAATTTGTGCTGCAATATTTTTGTATTCATAATTTGAAGAAAATCCAAGCTGTTCTTTTAGACGTTCGTTTTCTTTGCGGATTTCAACATTATTTCTTTGCATATATTCATAATCTTCTAGTTTTTCAGAAAGAATTTTGTATTCCTTTTGTAAAACAGTGATTTTATGAATTGATGTAAAAAAATTTTCAATTCCGCTGCTTACGATATAAACGCCTTTTTGCATTGTTGAAAAAATTGTGAAACCCAGTTTATTGAAATTTACGATAAATCCACCACTCGTAAGCCCTAAAATAATTCCGCTGAACAGTAAAAGCAAGGCTAAAACGAATTCGGGGATTTTAAAACGATGAGATTTTTTCATCTTTATAGACATAGTTTAATTCCAAAAAAAACTAATCATTTAAACTGTCATAAATTTGTCTGCTTGATGACATATTCTTAAACAACTCAAATGCTTCTCCTGCACCACGAGCAACACATTCAAGAGGCTTGTCAACTAAAAATACAGGAACATTTGTTTCTTTTGAAATTAACTTTTGAAGACCATCAAGCATAGAACCGCCACCAGACATTACAATTCCGCGGTCAACAATATCTGCGGCAATAGCGGCTGGAGTTTTTCCCAAAACATATTTTATTTCTTCAACAATTTTATTTACAGGTTCTTTTAATGCTTCTCTAACTTCAACAGAATCAACTTCAAGTTTTCTAGGAAGACCTGTAATTGCATCTGTTCCTTTTATTTCCATTTTTTTGATTGTATTATCTTTATCTTGAATTGCAGTTCCAATTTCTATTTTTAAACGTTCTGCCATTTGCTGACCAATAATAAGATTGTGAACCTGGCGAATATGTTTCATTATTG
>CAZDAY010000333.1:0-1847 GCA_964503435.1 uncultured Treponema sp. | reverse complement strand
GTTGGATTGGAAAAACTGGCGAAGAAAAAATCGTAATTTCTGAAAATGAAATTCAACTTGAAGTAGATATTGCGCATGGTCAAAAAACCGGATATTTTCTTGATCAGAAATTTAACCGTGAACGCATAAAATCATTTTGTCATGGAAAAAAAGTTTTGGATGCCTTTTCGCATACTGGAGCCTTTGGATTGAACGCTGTAAAAGGTGGCGCAAAACAGGTTATAAGTGTGGATATCAGCGAAGAAGCAGTTCAAACTGTGAACAAAAATATAGAACTTAACAATGCACAAAATGAAATGTCAGCAATTTGCGAAGATGTTTTTGATTTGCTAAAAGAATATGAATCTTCTGGCGAAAAATTTGATGTAATTATTTTAGATCCGCCTGCGTTTACAAAATCCGCAAAAGTAATTGAAAAAGCCTACGCTGGTTATAAAGAAATAAACTTAAGAGCAATGCGTCTTTTAAATGAAGGTGGAATTTTAATTACATGTTCTTGTTCTCATTATTTTGATGAAAATACATTTTATTCAATGATTATGCACGCTGCAAAAGATTCTCACAAAAAAGTTCAGGTTCTTGAAAAACGTGGTGCTGCTCCAGATCATCCGGTTTTACTTGGTTATCCGAAAAGTGAATATCTAAAATGTGCAGTTTGCAGAGTTTTATAAAATGGCTGAAAATCAAAAATCAAATTGTGTAGTTTTATTAGGTCCGACTGCTGTTGGAAAAACTTCTCTTGGCGTAAATCTTGCACTTAATTTTTCATGGGAAATTATTTCTGCGGATTCAAGGCAAGTTTATAAGGGTTTGGATTTAGGCAGCGGAAAAGATTTAAATGAATACACTGTAATTAAAAAAAATGATGATGGCACTAAATCAAGCATAAAAATTCCTTATCATTTAATTGACATTACAAGTCTTGATTTTGAATATAACTGTTATAATTTTCAAACTGATTTTTATAAACTTTTCAAAGAATTTGAATCAGAGAAAAAAATGCCCTTCGTTGTTGGCGGAACTGGAATGTATCTTGATTCTATTGTACGCGGATATGATTTTATGCCGGTTGAAGAAAACAAAACTTTGCGGCAGGAACTTGAAAATAAATCTTTAGATGAACTTGATGAAATTTTATTGAAACTAAAACCAAATCTTCACAACAAAAGTGATCTTTTAATTCGGGAAAGAGTAATTCGCGCCATAGAAATTCAAACTTATATGCAAAGTCAGCAGTGTGTTGAAGATAGAAAAAAAATGGAACAGCGCCCGGATATAAATGCCTTTGTAATCGGAACAAGTCTTGAGCGTGAAGTTTTAAGGCAAAATATAAAAATCCGTTTGGAAGAAAGATTAAGGCAGGGAATGATTGAAGAAGTTGAAAGTTTGCACAATCAAGGCTATAGTTGGGAACGTCTGGAAAAATTAGGTCTTGAATACAGATATTTGAGTTTTTATCTTGAAGGTAAAATTCAAAGTAAGGAAGAAATGACAAATGAATTATTCCATGCAATTACTCAGTTTGCAAAACGTCAGGAAACATGGTTTCGCGGAATGGAAAAAAAAGGCGTAAAAATTCATTGGTTAACAAAAGAAAATGATAAGCAGAAAAAATTTAATCAAGCAGTAAAATTGATTGAAGAAAATTGTTTTTGAAAAAATCACTAAAAATTTTAAATAAAAAAGATGCCCGCCAGATTAGAAATTTTTTGTAAACCTTATAATTGATGACGGTAAACATCTTTTTATATTTAAGCGTTCACTGCAAGTTTTTCTTCGCCAATGGAAATTTTTGTAATGTAGCCTGTTCGTAAGCAACATTCAAATAATTTGGTTGAAATAAAATC
>CAZDAY010000332.1:0-1850 GCA_964503435.1 uncultured Treponema sp. | reverse complement strand
GCACGACAGAATTTTCTGTTTCCAAAGAATTTTCTGCAAGAACTTCATCAACTGAAGGAACTTTTTTTTCTGTGGAATGTTTGTGTCCCTTGCTCACCTTTATTCCAACCGGACTTGCAACAAATTCTTTTGAATCTTTTACAGAATCATCAAAATCATCAGAATCTGACTTATCGACAGTTGCATCAATATCTTCAACATTTGAATCATCTAAAGAAATATCATTTAAATCCACAGAATTTTCAAAATCGTTAAAATCAAAATTATCATCAACAATATTTTCTTCGTTTAAATTTTGCTCTTCTACGGACTTGTTTTTTTGCGAATCGTTTAATAAATCAAATGAAAAATCTTCATCATTTGGAGATGCACCTAACATTTCGTTTGCCTCTTGTTCTTTGTTTTGATTTCCAAAACCAATGTTTTCAATTTCATCCTGAGAAATAGTAAATTTATCTTCGTCCGAATCTTGCTGATTTTGCTCAAAATCGTCTTGATTTGCAGACAAAAAATTTTCTTCGCTCAAAGTATTATCATCAAGCATAACGCCGGAATTATCTTCTGTTATCGCTTCTGAAATAGTTGGATCTTTTTCAAAATGAATTGGTGGATTTTGCGACTGGGAAAACATTTTTGATGAAAGTTCCACTTGCGTTGTATTTGCATTTCCTGTTTCCGGATCATGAATATTTGCAGAAAGTTCATTATTTTCATCAATCCCAATATCAAGACTAAAACTTGGTTCACCATTTGTGTGAGGTTTTAAATCTTTAATTTCAAGAGTGTCAATATATTCCGCACCTTCCATTGTTCCAGTTTCGGAACGGTAAACATCAACATGCACTATAGTTTGGTTGTCTTGCACTGTTGTAAGGTTGATTGACTTCTTTGAAGGTTTGCCTTCTTCAAGCAGTGGATAAAAACTTCCATCCGCCAGTTTTATTCCTATAGTTTTCATAATTTTATTTACCTCATTTTGAAGTCCACTACTATCTCAATTATTTTCGGCAAAAAAGTGTATCTTCAACACAAATTTAAAACAAAAAAGACTGCCGGTTTTTTAGCAGCCTTTATTTTTTAGTTAAGCGTTGCCACTGTAATGACTGCCACTAATGCAGCGGCTCTTACGCAATTTAATTTTTAACACGACACTTAACGCATTTTAAAACATCTTAGTGCAATTACTGCTTGTAAACATATTCTGTAATTGACTGAAG
Organism: uncultured Treponema sp.; assembly: GCA_964503435.1. Lineage (GTDB taxonomy): Bacteria > Spirochaetota > Spirochaetia > Treponematales > Treponemataceae > Treponema_D. The sequence goes on along the minus strand of CAZDAY010000332.1, from coordinate 633 downwards.
TTCGTTAACTGTAGTGCCAAATTTTTGTGCAACCTTATAAACGCTGATTCTTGTAGGATTTCCTCTGCTGTCGGTTCTGTAACTGTTGCGCTGAATAAGAACGTTTGCTCCGTTATAAACCTGAACTTCTGCCAGAACTTCATTTGCATCATATTTATAAAGTGTTTTTTCACGGATATTATTAAATCCGTCATATTCTTCAACCGAAGAAATTTTTCCGCTGCTTAAATAATTGTAAACTTGACGCATATTAAGTGAACCGTCGCCAAAATACTGTACAATTTCCAGCGCTTTGTTATTTTCATTTACAGTCTGGATTTTGCGTGTAAGAAGAGAACCGTCGCCGTCATAATAATCTTCTGTAATTTTAGAATCTTCATATTTATAAATAATTCTTGATATAAGTTTATTGTTTGCATCATATTCTGAATCAGATTTTAATTTTCCGTCTGTTTCATATTCAATTTTTGTTGTCCACAGAACGTTTCCGTTTGCATCAACAAATGTTTCTGAACTAAGATTTCGACTTGTGTCATATTTAAATTGAAGTTTGCCCAAAAGTTCATCTTTTGCGTTATAAGTTGAAGTTTCCAATTTTAATCCAGTATCATCAAAAACATAAACATCCTTTGC
>CAZDAY010000331.1:0-1858 GCA_964503435.1 uncultured Treponema sp. | reverse complement strand
CCGCTAACTAACACTTAGCATAAAAAATGTATTTTTTTCCTACACATTAATTTTTAGTTTGAGGGAGAATTTTCCCATTCAACATTTATAATTCGCTGCTTTATGTTTGGAATTCTTAAAAATGTAAGACAATTCGCTGTGTGAACAATCAATCCTTTTTTATGAGAAACATAAGCGGCAATAGCATCACCAGGCTGAGGTTTACAGCATTGAGCCAATGTAAACTGAAAATTCGGGCTTCCTTCAACACGGATTTTTCCACTGTACTGACGGGCAATTTTTTTGGCTTCACGCTTTTTTTTGTTTTCTTCTGCATGCAGTGAGGCAATTCTTTTGGAATACAAGGAATTTGCTTCAATCGATTCCTGTCGTTTTGCTTCGAGTTCCTTATCCACAAAGGTCGGATCATTTTCTACAAGCCAACTGTGAATTTTTTGCCTTGCCTTAGAAGTTTTTACAGATTTCAGTTGACTTTGAGTTGGATGTGCTTGAGGATTTGTTAAAATTTCAACAATCTGCGTATTTTTTAATTCTGCAGTTAAAGAAATAATTTTTCCGTCAGCCTTTGCACCAACAATTTTTTGTCCAATATCGGAATGAACTGCGTAAGCAAAATCAATAGCATTGCTTCCAGCCGGCAATTCTTTTACATCACCCATCGGCGTAAAAACATAAATTCTGTCGCCCAAAAGTTCATTTCTAAGTTCATTAAAAAACGTTTCGTCACTTAAATCTTCATCACGAAGCGCACGCAACTGATTTATAATGCTCAAATCTTCGGCTTTTACCATATCGTGATTTGTGCCCTTTTTGTACAACCAATGCGAGGCAACTCCATGTTCAGCAACATTGTGCATTTCCTGCGTTCTAATTTGAATTTCAAGCGGCTTTCCTTCGCAAATTACAGTTGTATGCAAAGATTGATAGCCGTTTGATTTTGGCATTGCAATATAATCCTTAAATCTGCCTTCCATTGGCTTCCACAAACCGTGAACAATTCCTACAAGCGTATAACATTCACTTGGAGTTGAACAAATAATTCTTAAAGCGAGCAAATCGTAAAGTTCATCAGCACCCTTGTTTCGCTTTCTCATCTTCTGATAAATTGAATAAAAATGTTTTGCGCGGCTGGAAATTGAAACTTTAATGCCAGTTTGTTCTGTTGCGTGATAAATTTTTTTTACAGCGTTGTTTAAATATTCAGCACGTTCAGATTTTTTTTGAGCAACAATAGTTTTTATTTGCTGAAATGCTTCGGGATTTGAATATTTTAAACTTAAATCTTCCATTTCACTTTTTACATCGCTCATACCCAAACGACTTGCAAGCGGACACCAGATATCAATTACTTCTTTTGCAACCGCACGCTGAGAGTCTTCGTTTACGGCTTTTAAATTTCTCATTCTGTCCAAACGGTCGGTAAGTTTTACTAAAATAACGCGAATATCATCAACCATAGCAAAGAGCATTTTTCTGATTGAATCCGCTTCTTGAAGTGATTTTGATTTGATTTTTAAACTTGTAATTCTTGCAGTTCCGCTACAAATTTTTGCAACATCTTTTCCGAATTTTTGTGAAATTTCATCAAGACAATTATTGTCAACGCAAAGAATGTTATGAAAAAATCCAGAAATTACAGTGTCTGTTCCAAGATGACTTTTTGCCAGAATTGCTGCGACTCGCATTGGATGCAAATAGTAAGGTTTTCCGCAATCACGTTTTAAATCTTTTGTTTTACTGATTAAATAATTCCATGCGCTTCTGATTTTTTTTTCATCTTCCGGCGTGTACAAATCACCATAAAATTTAAAAAAATCATCAATTAAAATTTGAGGTTCAGTTTGAGATGTATTTGTTT
>CAZDAY010000330.1:0-1861 GCA_964503435.1 uncultured Treponema sp. | reverse complement strand
CCGCTGTTCAATTTATAACTTCCGCCAAGACTTACAGAAATGTTCGGCGTTCTGTCCGTTCCTTTTGTGTAAGTCTTTCGGATTGTTGGAATGGTTATATTTTCCTGCATGTCCTCTGAACTTGAATTATAACTTTAGAATTTTATCTTCTACAATTACAAGTGCCTTTTATATCCATTTATCACATTTATCTTCTAGCATTTCAAAATCACAACAAATCGACTGCAGAAATTTATAATTTCTAGATTTTTCATTTTTATGTTCAAGATAAATCATTATTGATTTATTTGTAATTTCTGTCCAATGTTTACGAATATAACGATGTTCATTCATACGCTCTTGTGTAGGCAGAAAATAGAACCACGGAAAGCAAGCCACAAGCAAAAAGATGTACGATGTACTTCAAAAAATTTACAAATTAAAAGGAAAATGTGCTAATCTTTATTTATGAAAAATAAGAAACAATGGTTTGAAAACGAAAATTTTTGGCTTAACTTTGCGCCGGTTATGTTTGACGAACAGCATTGGGCACAGGCGAAGGGAATTGCACAAAGAATTAAGGACATTGCCTTGCTTAAAGACGGAGATAAGGTTTTGGACGCTTGTTGCGGGCCGGGAAGAATCAGTGTGGAACTGTCGCTTTTAAATCTTGACGTTCTTGGCGTGGATATTATGCAGCCTTTTTTGGATGCCGCAGTGGAAAGCGCTTTAGCTGAAAATACTGAACTAAAAGTTTTGAATGCTGATATGCGGCACTTTTCTTCTAAAACTAAATTTGATTTGGCAATAAATGTTTACAATTCGTTTGGTTATTGTGATTCTGTGGACGAGGATTTAAAAATTATTTCGAGGATTTACAAATCTCTTAAAAAAGGCGGAAAATTTATTTTGGAATGTGTTAGCCGAGAAACTGCTGTTAAGTTTTTTACAGAAGGTGAATGGTTTGAAAGAGCAGGCAAAACGGTTCTTACGGAATTTTCTGTAAAAGGTGCATGGGAAGGTTTGAATTCAAAGTGGATTTTGATTGGCAAAGATGGAAGTCGACTTGAGCATGAATTTGTACAACGACTTTATTCTGCTGTTAAGTTTTTTACAGAAGGTGAATGGTTTGAAAGAGCAGGCAAAACGGTTCTTACGGAATTTTCTGTAAAAGGTGCATGGGAAGGTTTGAATTCAAAGTGGATTTTGATTGGCAAAGATGGAAGTCGACTTGAGCATGAATTTGTACAACGACTTTATTCTGCCGCAGAACTTCGGGATAAAATCTTAAATATTGGATTTTCGTCTGCAGAAGTTTACGGCGGTTATGATTTGCGTGAATATAATCAAAATGCTGACACAATGCTGATTCTAGCTACAAAATAGTTTTATTTCTTGTTCAGTTCTCGTGTCAACAGATTATTCCTTTGCACCACCGCTTTCCATGCTTAAATCATCTGCTTTTGAGTCAGCAATAAAAAATGATAAACGCAAGCCTAATGCGAGTGTTTTTTTTCTGGAGCAAATTCCCTAAGTAAAGGCTTTCCGCGGCTCCGTTTTCACTCCGGTGCCAACATCGTGTTGGCACTAAACCGCTACAATCCGACTAGCATTTTTCTTTCACCCAACACTTATTGCGTAAAAAAAAATTCTAGTCATTGAAAAGGCTCAAGACTTAATCAAGTTATTAGCACTTAGCACAAAAACGCAATCAAAAAAGATGCTACTAAGGACATCGACACTTTCTCATTTTACTTATAAAATAACTTTACAAAGCAAATCACTTTTTAAGCGGGAATTTTATGTTTGAAAATTTAACAAATAAAGACATTGCAATTTTAATTTTATTTTTTGTAATTTTAATCATTCTTTGGATTAACAG
>CAZDAY010000329.1:0-1886 GCA_964503435.1 uncultured Treponema sp. | reverse complement strand
ACAAATTGAGCGCCGCTAGAAGCAGAAAAGTGGCAGTTAACAAATTGAGCGCCGCCCGAAGCAGAAAAGTGATGCTTAACAGGCTGACAGTTGACAAAATCAGCAAAACATCGGAGCAGAAAGTTTAAAATTCAAAAAAATCATCAAAATTAGAGCAAAACAGAAAATCAGCAAAATCAGCAATAAAAAAATTTAAAAATTGGAGAAAAAATGGTTTTTAATCAAAGTGAAAATGACGGACACAACGACGGCGAAGAAAATTTAGTTTTTCATTACAAAAGAAATTCTTTTCGCGAACGGGAAGATGAAAAAACTCGAAATCTTGCTTCCGGCACAACAAAAATTGCTCCAGGACTTTTTAAATCCCTAGTAAACACAAGGGGCAACCGAATGATGTTTTTTACGCTTATTGCCATTACAGTGTTTGCATTTATTTGGGGAAACCTTTACAACGATGACCATAAGGCAAAAATTCAAGGCGTTTCGCTTACATTAAGTGCGTTTTCTTACGGCGATCTGGGAAGTGAAATTTACACAAGTCTCAAACTTGAGCAATCAAAAAATTCCAAAGAAAATTTGCCATTAACTTTAGAAGTTGTTTTTTATGCAGTCGATTCTGATGAACAAATTTCAGACAAGAACGAACAGATTTTTATTTTTGACAGAAAAGAAAATCAGTTTCTTAGGGCAAAATTTGCTGATTACGATATTGAAAATATAAAATGCCAAATAACTTGTCAGGAAAAAACTTATAATCTTGTTTGTAAAATCGACAGAAAGTAAATTCTAAACTGAAATTTCCTGTAAATTTCAAAGTTTTATACTTCTAAAGAAAAAAAATCACTCTCCGATAATTTAAAAAATAAAATTTTGTGGGAGGAAATTATGGCTCAATTTTATTTTCTTTCGGTGCTTTTTAACATTATTGCCGGGCTGATTTTAATTTATGGAAAAGATTTAACCCAAAGTGATTCAACGAATTTAATTTTATCTGATGATGAAAAGTCAAAAAAATCTTCTACTTCAAAAAAATTAAATGATTTTGTTTCAGAAGAAAATTTTACTGACGAAGAAAAATCTGAAAAAACTTCAGCAAAAAAATCAAAGCTTTCGTCAAAAGTTCAAAACAAAAAATCTGTCGAAAATGAAAAAACTTTTGATTTTTTAAATAACAATACGCTGCGTTTAATTTGTGGTGTTCTTTGCGTTTTTGTTGGAATTATGAAATTTCTTTCAGTTTTCAGAAACGATGTTCCGGTTATTGGAGATCTTATTCCAGCCATTGCCGGTCTTGTTGGTGGCGTTTCTCTTTTACTTGAATATTATCTGACGCACGCAACCACAAGCAGTGAAATTCCTTCCTGGGTTGATAAATTTTTTATTGAATCAAGAAAATATCTTGGGATTTTCTGTTTACTTGCGGGGCTTTTGCATTTTGTATTTCCACAAGTTGTGCTTTTATAAATTCTGTAAAAATTTTGTAAAACTGATTTTGTTTTAAAAAAATTTTATCTTAAGGGAAAAAAATGTCTAAAATTTCCATTGCGTGTATTGCGCTTTATAAAGACAAGGTTTTTATTGCACACAGAGTTCCTAAAGGCGATATGTCTAGTCGCTGGGAATTTCCCGGTGGAAAAGTTGAAGATGGCGAAACGGAAAATCAAGCGGTTGTAAGAGAATTTAAAGAAGAATTTAATATTAAAGTAAAAGTTGGAGATTTAATTGCAACCGGAGAATTTGAACATCGCGGAGAAAAAAGGCAGCTTCATGCTTATAGAATTTTTGTTCCGCACAAAGGTTTGGTTTTTAAATATAAACTTACGGAACACACGGAATATAAATGGGTCAAATTTGAAGAAATAAAGAATTTGCAATTTGTTGATTCT
>CAZDAY010000328.1:0-1887 GCA_964503435.1 uncultured Treponema sp. | reverse complement strand
CTTTTGTACTACTCTGCACTTCTATTTTTCTTTTTGCACAATCTTTAACTTTAAATTCTGTTTGTAATTCACTTTCCAAAAATGCTGTGACCAAAGGAAATTTTACACAAACAAAAATGGTGAACATTGCAAAATCGTCAAGAGAATTTAAATCGACGGGAAATTTTTTATTTTGTGAAAAAGGAATTGTATGGAACACAGAAAAACCTTTTCCTTCAACAATGATTATATCTCCAACAAAAATCAGTCAAACAAATCCTAGCGGCGAAACAACTATAATCAGCAGTGGAAATAACCCAACGTTAGGTTTAATATCTTCAACATTAACAGGAATTTTTTCAGGCGATATTTCATCACTTGAAAAAAATTTTAGCATAGAATTTTCTGCAGACGAAAATAGTGCTACAAAGTCCTGGAAACTAAATTTATTTCCAAAAGACGAAAACTTTTCAAAGGCAATAGATTCAATTTTTATAAGCGGAAATTTTAAAGAAAATGTCGCTGAACTTGAAAACATTATTTTAACTGAAAAAAATAAAAACACAATAAAATATATCTTAGAAAATCAAACTGTAGCAAAGGAATTAACTGAAGATGAAGAAAAACTCTTTTAGTCAACTAATCAATTCAAAACTTACGAACGTTCATTTTTTAATATTATGGATTATATTCCATGTAGGATTTTTGATTTTTTTTGGAATAGTTTATTTTTCGAATAAAGGCAATATTTTTATTGACGCAGATCTTTTTAATATGTTTCCAAAATCTTTTAATGAAGAATCTGTAAGAATTGCTGATGAAAAACTAACTGAAATTACAGGACAAAATGTTTTTATTATTGTTGCAAACGATGATTTTCAAAATGCAAAAAAAACTGCAGAAAATGTTTATGAAAAACTTCTTGATGACCAAATAAATGGCGGCAAGAATTTTGACTCAATCAGTCTTTACCAGGAATTTGGAAATTTTGCTGAAATTTTATCATCACTAAAAAAGTATAAATATAATTTACTTGACGATGATTCAATCAATTTAATAAATTCTTCGCCAGAAACTTTTGCACAAAATGCAATTATGACAGCTTACTCGCCTTTTACAGTTTTACCGCTTGATAATCTCGAAGAAGATCCTTTTATGATTCAAGAAAAAATTGCAAACAATTACATTTCAGCTGTGTCATCTTCGGGAATTGCAATGGGCATAAAAGACGGAGTACTTGCCACAGAAAAAGATGGAACATGGTTTATTTTGATTCGTGGGATTTTAAGCAAAGAAGGAGCCTCTCTTGCAAGCAAGGATAATGGCGTTGCAAAAATTTACGAAGTTTGTAATTCTGTTGAAAATTACGGAAGTCGTTTTATTTATTCTGGCACACCTTTTAATTCACATGAAAGTTCAAATTCCGCAATGAAAGAAATTTCTACAATTTCTACAGTTTCTTTAGTTGCTGTAATTTTAATTCTTTTGTTTGTATTCAGTTCTCCAGTGCCGATTTTATGCAGTTTAGGTTCAATTTTAATTTCTATTATAACTGCCTTTATTGCAACTTTGGCGATTTTCCATAAGATGCACATTTTGACATTAGTTTTTGGAACTTCACTTATTGGTTCCTGCATTGATTACAGTTTACATTATTTTACACATTGGGCTGGAAACAAAGAACTTTCAAGTGGCAAAGAAATTCGAAAACATTTATTTAACGGTTTAAGTTTAGCAATTATTTCTTCTGCTGTTTGCTACATAATTTTAATGTTTGCTCCTTTTAATCTTTTAAAACAAATGTCTGTTTTTTCTATTTCCGGACTGATGAGTTCATTTTTGACAACAATTTGTATTTATCCTTTTATTCCTCTTCCACAAAACAAGCGCGAAGTTAAATTTTTAAAT
>CAZDAY010000327.1:0-1902 GCA_964503435.1 uncultured Treponema sp. | reverse complement strand
ACTATATATAATTTTTTGATTTTAGTCATTAGGTGTATATTTTATGGAAGTTTTTAATTTGGTTTAATATCGTTTAATACGTTTACGACTAAAAGGATTCTAAATAGTGATAGAGTTTTTAAAGTAATTTAAATGTTCAATGAGAAGTGCTTATACAAAAATGAAAAATCAAAAGATAATTTTAGGACAATTTTTTACTAGACAAAATGTTTGGTTAAAAAATCAGATAAAAAATTTTATACTTACTAGTAATTGTAAAATTGCTTATGATCCTTTTGCGGGGAGGGGAGGGCTGTCTAAAAAGAATAAAAACCTCCACTTAGTACAAAAGATAAGTTTCGTGCAGAAATATGTGCTCCAAACAAATAAAAATATAACAAAATGTTTATTATTGACGAAAAAAACTATGTAAACTAATATTTTTTTATGGAATATTTTAAACTGCAAATCGGATGTATGGTGATTGTGCTTTTATTTAGTTTTATTTACGTTCGGGAAAAGTTTTCTTATAAAATAAAATCCAATGAACCAATTTTTAATTGCCTGCTGATTGCCGGAATTTTGAGCATTTTTTTTGACGGAACAACCGCGTACACTGTAAATCATTTAGAAGAAATTCCTGATTTTTTTAATAGATTTTTGCATTTATGTTTTTTGGCGAGTTTAGACATTATTGTTTTTTTGATGTTTTTATATGTGCTAGATTTTTCGCGTGGTTTGCCTAAGAAGATTTGTAAAAGAATCCTTTTGATTTTGCCGCTTATTTTAAATATTTTGATTGTAGTAATTTTTATTCCACAACTTGAATTTAGAACTGGGGAAATTTCTAATTATTCTATGGGAATTTCTGCTTACACGTGTTTTATTATGGTTTTTATTTACACGATTTGTACTTTTGTGCTTCTTTTTTCGAGTTGGAAAAATATTGGGCGACAAAAAAGAATTGTTATTTTAACAGCAATCGCTACTTTTGTTTGTGTTTCTTTATATCAAACGATTTATCCGCAAGCTTTAATTACTTCTTTAGGTTCAACAATTTTAATAATCAGTTTGTATTTGAACATGGAAAATCCGCTTTTTTTAAAATTGAAGATGCATAACAAAGAAATGGTTGTAGGTTTTGCAACTTTGATAGAAAATCGTGACGATAATACTGGCGGTCATATTAAGAGAACGAGCGAATATGTGGAAATTTTGGCAAAAGAATTAAGTTTGCGCGGTTTGTACAGTGAAATTTTAACTTACGATTATATTAACAATCTTGTGATGGCGGCTCCTATGCATGACATTGGAAAAATTGCTATTCCAGATTCTATTTTGCAAAAACCGGCTCGACTTACGCCTGAAGAATTTGAAATTATGAAAACTCATTCTGAACGTGGCAGCAAAATCATTAAAAAAATTTTCAATAATACTGGCGATGACGAATATGAAAAAATTGCTTATGAAGTAGCGCTTTTTCATCATGAAAGATGGAACGGCAACGGTTATCCAAAAGGGCTTTCTAAAGAAGAAATTCCGCTTTCTGCAAGGATTATGGCTGTGGCAGATGTTTTTGATGCAGTTTCGGCAAAGCGTTGTTATAGAGATGCAATTCCGCTGGATGAATGTTTTGAAATAATAAAAAATGGAAGCGGGCAGGATTTTGATCCTGTGATTGCAAATTTATTTTTAGAGATGAAAGAGCGAATTACTGATATTCATAAAATTTAAGACGGATTTTTTTTTATTTTTCTGTTAATCGTAAAATTTTTAAAATTCTTGGGCGATTAAATCTTTGAATTATAACGAACATTAAATGGAATATAGATTGCCGTATCAAGTACGGCAATGACAATGAATTTTACAAATTACAATACAATGACAAGTCGTTTAATAAACAAATTACGGTGCAATGATATA